>JAPPGB010000050.1:4466-32901 GCA_028821475.1 Spirochaetaceae bacterium | reverse complement strand
GCGGGTTTTCCCCCGCCGCCCCCCCCCTACCCCCCCACCACCCCCCCCCGGGCCGCCCCCCCCCCCCCGCCCCCCCCGCCCCACACCCCCCGGCGCCCCCCCCCCCCCCCCCCCCCCCCCCCCCCGGGGGGCCGCCGCGAACGCACTCCCGATCGCTCTCGCTACACCGTGGCCCGCTATCTGCTCGCCGGCCGCCCGCAGCCGCGCATCGAAGACGCCGTACGAATCGGCGAGCTGATGCGCGCGGCGGCGCTCTCCAAGTTCGGCTGGGAGCAGGATGCGCGCACCGGTCGCTGCAGACCTCTGGCACCACCGGAGATCTCCGGGCGGGGTGAGGGCAACTCGCCGTTGCGTGACGCCCACCATTCGCATGCATTCTGGCTCCCCGAAGATGCCGATGACGACGGTCTGATCGACCATGTATGTGTGTACGCCGCGGCGGGATTCGACGATCGCACGCGAGGGGCGTTGGATCGACTGACGCGCCTTTGGCTTCGGACCCGCGTGTCGGAAGAGACTGCAGACCGCGACGGAGGCGGCCGCCAAGAGTGGCGGCTGGCGCTGGAGGGCTTCGGCACCTGCGATGAATTCGCGCAAGCGTCGGCGTTGTTCCGCCGCGCGCGCGTCTGGCAAAGCGCCACCCCGTTCCTGCCGACCGGCCACCTGAAACGGACGCGGGACGCTCACCAAGTGCGCCGCATGCTGGAGCAGGACCAACAGGTTGACGGCCCCTTGGCCGAGGCCACCGGTTACCCACGCGAAGTGCGCCGGCTACTGCACCGTCGCGCCGTGCTGTCCGGCGTGCTCGTCGATCAGCTTCGGGTCGAAATCCTGCCCCACATCAAGGTACACGATGCTCCTCGGCGCCCACTGCAGTTCCATCGCTTCCGCTCCCGCGGCCGAGAGACCTCCAAAGATGCCCACGGCGCGCTCCTCAAGATCCAATTCCCGGTAGTGATCCGCGGCCCTGTTGCACTCGGTTACGGCTGCCACTTCGGCCTAGGCCTGTTCGTCCCCTGCGAGGACACGCCCACGTGACGCCGCGTGGAAGCGGACGACCCGTAAGCAACGGTCGCGCCCCGCTGCCGACCCATTGGGCATTTTCCTTGCGGCAACCGTTGCCGGCTCGCGCCGTTCCCGAAAGAGCCGCTTATATTTCCCCCATGGCGACAGTAAACGACACCCGAGTACACAGACCGGCGCGTCCCACGGGGCCCCGCTCGGCAGAGGTCTGCCTGACGCCACAAGGTTAGTTAGGTTAGTCAGTAACCACTTCAGAAAGACGAACCTGCTCCGCTATTTTTCGTCCTCCGCCTGCACTTCGAGCTTCGTCAAGCGGACCTCGAAGGCGGTCAAGCGCGTGTCCTGACCATTCAGGTTGCCGTCGACCGTCTGACGGAACGCCTCGACTCGGCTCTCTATGTGCGTCTGCACGGACGCAAGCCGATTCTCTCGATGTCCGGTGAGCTCGTCCACGCGATTGTTGACCGAATCGAGGCGGTTGTTGACCGATATGAACCCACCGATCAGCACAGCAAGCAGCGCCACCCCAGTGCCGACGACGGCAATCACTTCGCTACTCCAGCGTGTCCTGTTTCTTCCCAAAGCGCTCAGATCGATTGGCTCACCACTCTGCCGTTCTTCGGGAGCGGCTTGCGACGGGCCGTGCTGGTCCTCATTCATGGCGCACCAACCACCCTATTGTAAAACGTCACTGCACGTCTTGAACGGTTGTGAGTCGTTCGGCTCGACGCTCGCAGGAGATCGACTCGCCATCGCACGATACGCTTGCAGATCCTCATCGGCGATGTAGTCCCATGCGGTCTTGCGCTCCATGTCCCGCGTGTTCTCGCCGGCTTCTGCGGCCAGCAACGCTCCGAATGCCTCGGGGTTCTTCCAGACGGCTGCCAAGTGCAGCGGAGTCCAACCTCTCAAGTAGTCCCGCGTCTCCAGATGGGCTCCCGCCTGCTGCAGCGCATGGATGATGCCAGGTTCTTTGTTGTTCAGAGCAGCCCAGTGCAGCGGCGTCCAGTCGCTCCCGTCACGCGCGTTGACGTCAGCATACTGCGCAAGCAACGTGATGACCGAGGCGTCGGCGTTGCCGTACGCGGCCCAATGAAGCGGTGTCCAGAGGTTCAGGTCCTGTGCGCCCACGTCGGCGCCCGCGCCGGTCAGAGTACAGATGATGTCAGGACCGTTCCCGTGCGCCGCCAAGTGCAGAGGAGTCCAGCCGTCTCGACTACGCGCTTCCACCGCGGCTCCGGCGCGTGTGAGTGCCGTGATCGTATCCGGGTTGCTGCCCTGCCAAGCCGCCCAGTGCAGAGGGGTCCAGCCCTTGTCGTCGCGCGCCGACACGTCCGCGCCATGGTCCACCAGGACATCTATGACCGATGCATCGCCATCGCGCGCCGCCGCGAAGTGGACCGGGGTCCAGTCGTTGTCATCACGCGCCCAGACGTCAGCGCCGTATTCCAGCAGCAGGCCGACAATGGAGGCGTCGTCCAACGCCGCCGCGAAGTGGAGAGGAGTCCAGCCGCTTTCGTCCCGCGCCAGCACGTCTGCGCCGGCCAGCAGACACTCGTGCACGGGAGGCTTATCTTGCGCGAAGAATCCCGGCGTGTTCCACCCGTCACAGTCCTGCGCCGCCACCGGCAGAGCAGCAGCGCAGAGCAACACGGCGAGGGCAAACTCAAGTCTTCGACGATAACGCACGCGCCCAACCTCGTTTGAAGTATCGAAAACGTAGCAGATCGTGGGCTCACGGTCAATCATAGGCGGAGGGCCGGCCCGAGCACCCGCGCCACGCGGCCACAGGTGAGAGGCCGGACCCCTGAACGGGGCCCGGAGCAAGCTGGGCCCGCCACACGGAATCTTACGATTCCTGCACTACAATGGGGGCAGCGGGTCCACCACACGAATTTTACGTTAGTAGGTGTAGTAAGATTAGTCAAAATATATTGACGGACATTCCCAAACACGGTATCTTCCAACCTACTCTGATGTGGGGGAGCCTCGAAAACCAACACGACGACCGGGGCACGGCCGTGCCTCTTCAATAATAGAATATTTCGTTTTTGAGAAAGGAGTAATGGATGACCAACATCACCTTGGAGCGACTTCGCGACGCAGTTGCCGGTAGTGCGGTGGCGTTACGCTCCCGCACGACGCTGCAACCTGCTGGAGGTCCAGGCGACAAGGTCTTCCCGCCGAGCTACGGCGTCGAAGGGCAGAGTCACAAATACGCAGTGGAAGAGCGCCAAGTCGGTGAGGGAGACCGCATCTCTACCACCGTGCTCCTGGACTCGGTAGCCTCGCAGGCAAACCGGGCGGAACTGGCTCTGCTCGAAGGCTGGGAGCGAGGCGAACTCCTATTTCCCGTACCGTACGTCGACTTCTCCGACGACGACGGGCTCACCGATTATGAGAAGCTCACCGTACTGGAGGCTCCCCACCGGCTGGCCGACGCTATCTTCCGCGACAGCCTGCTCGGCGGCACCCTGTTCCGTCTCTCCGATGTCGGGCGGGCGATCACGGACGCCACACCACGCAACGCCACCGACCTTTTTCGCTACTCGCCAAGTTCCCTTCTGTTCGGGATGTGGGACTCGACCGGGCCAAAGGGAGGACTGGGCTCCAAGTTCCAGCGCGCTTATGTGTCCGAGATCGTCGGCTTCGACGCGCAGGTCGGCAACAAGGTGCGCAGCCGCATCGATCCCCTACAGATCGAGAAGGTTGCGTCCGAGGATCGCGTCTTCAACAGCGCCGATCCTAACGAGGTCTGGACGCACGACTCCGACACCGCAGAGCGCGACAAGAACGGCAACCCGGCGCCAGCCTCGCGCGGTAGCGAAAGCGGGGAGGCTGGCCAGCCCTCCAAGATCAACCATGGCAACATCGTTCCATCAATAGACGCGCAGGCCGGTGGCGTCACCATCTCGAGCGCTCGCCAGACTACCGTAATCTCGCTGGCGGCGCTGCGGCGGCTGCGTCTCAAGGGCTTCGACCGCGCCGCGGAGACGGCAGCACGAACCGCGATTGCGGCGCTGGGGGTCGCGGCCATCGCGTACCAGCATGAGACCGACTATGACCTCCGGTCGCGCTGCCTGCTGCTGCCGACGCACCCTCCGCGCCTGGAACTGCTCGGGCGTGATGGGTCGGCTACGGAGGTGGTAGCAGTGGACCGCGACGGGGCCGCGCAACTGCTTCGAGATGCCGCGGCACTTGCCGCCAATGCGGGAATCGGCTGGGAAACCGGCGACATACGGCTGGTTCCCGCACCGAAGCTGCTGGAACTGATTCGGCGCAGCCGCAAGGTGTCGGCGACCGAGCAACCGGCGGAGTGATCGATGTCATCCGCCGCAAAGTTCGGCATCGAAATCAATTTCTTGACTGACCGTTACGTTGCCACGTTCCACAACAATCGTCGGCAGTGCGAGTGGCCGCCGCATCCGGCGCGGCTGTTCTCTGCACTCGTGGCCGCCTGGGCCGATGCCCACGAGCCGGCTCAGTCGGAACGCGCCGCCCTCGAATGGCTCGAAGCGCAGGCGCCGGCGGCGATCACCGCATCGGAAGCGGTGCCGCGCAGGGTGGTAGGACACTTCGTTCCGGTCAACGACGTAGCGGTCGTGAGCAGGGCATGGCATGAGCGAACCGCACGCCGCGTCTCCGATCTGGCGCGGCAACTCGCAGCCGAAGTCGCCTTATCCGCCGGAGCAGGCACCAAGAAAGTGGCCCAGATCCGGCGCCGTCTGTCCCGATCGCAGGACGTCGTACGACAGACAGGCACCGTCGGAACCACGAATCCCTCCGTTGCGCGGGCGATGTTCCCGGAGCGAAGGAGCAAGCAGGAACGGTTCTTTCCTTCCGTCACCCCCCAAGAGGCTCGTGTAACCTACCTGTGGGCAGAGGCTCCGCCCGAAGGAGTGAAGAAGCTTCTCGACCGGTTGCTCGGGAGGGTCACGCGGTTGGGGCATCCTGCATCGCTCGTTTCGTGCAGGGTGGCATCGGACCTGCCGGCGGCAGATCTTGAAGCTGGTGCGGGAAGTACGGATCTGCGCGGCGTGCGACGCGGGCAACTCGCGGAATTGGAGCGTCGGTTTGTGGGGCACGCAGGCATCAAGCCGCGCGCACTGCCGTTTACCAGCGTGCAGTATCGAGCCGTCACCACGGACACAGGGAGAGCCTCAGAGCGGCCGGAAAGGCCAAATACCATCGGACAGTGGGTCGTGTTCGAGTTCGGCCACGGCTCTCGCGCTCTACCGGCTACGCGCGCGGTGGAGATCACGACCGCGATGCGTGCTGCCGTGTTTCACTATGCCGCCGACCCGTTCCCTGAAGAGCTCAGCGGCCATGTGCCGGGCGGGAAGCCGACCGCGGCTCCCCACGTAGCGTTCCTGCCCCTTCCCTATGTTGGATTCGAGCATGCGGACGGCCGGCTATTGGGGATAGCCATCTCGGTTCCGGACTCCGTAAGCGAAACGGCACGCAGGGCGCTGTTTCGCGCCATCGGAAACTGGGAGAGGACAGCGGGCCGGTCGGCTCTTTGCCTCACCATGGGAGCCGGCGGCATGGTCCACCTGTTCCGACAGCGCGGCCCGGCGACGCTGACTTCGTTACGTCCCGGCGTGTGGAGCAAAGCTAGCCGCAACTGGGTGTCCGGCACTCCGGTCGCGTTGCCGAGACATCCAGGCCGCCTCGGAGGCGGTACCGCCGCAGCTCGCGCCAAGGCGTGGAAATCGGCAGAATCGGCAGTAGCTGCAGCGTGCGACCACGTCGGCCTGCCGGCGCCCACGTCGGTGCAGGTTTCGCTAAGCCCTTTTCTCGGCGGTGCGCGTCCGGCTGGGCGTTACCCGGCTTTCCATCAGCCCGGACCAGGCGGCAAGCTCGTACGGCGTCAACTCGTCCACGCCTGCGTGGCATTCGAGCGGCCGGTGATGGGCCCGCTCATGCTTGGAGCCGGACGATTTCTTGGTTTGGGCTTGATGCGTCCCGCTTCCGATCCCGAGCAGTCTGGCACCGACGGCGCAAATGAGCAATCTTCCCGCGGTTGAGAACGGCGATCGCGGAGCGGCCGCCCTGGACGCCGAAGACTTCGCGCTTTTCTTTCGGGACGTCCACAATCAGGACCCGTTCCCGTGGCAGCAACGGCTGACCAGTGAGGTACTCGAACGGCGGGCATGGCCGAGTGTCATCGACCTGCCGACCGGGACCGGCAAGACCGCAGTACTCGACACGGCGGTATTCGCGATGGCCGCGCAGCCGGACCTTGCACCCCGGCGCGTGGTGTTCGTGATCGATCGCCGTATCGTCGTGGACCAGGTTTACGAGCGAGCGCAACGCCTTCAGAGCCGCATCGAAGCAGCAGACACGCCGGTACTGCAACGAGTACGCAATCGGCTAGGCGAGTTGAGCGATGGCGAGCCACTTGGGATAGCCGCGCTGCGTGGCGGCATTCCCATCGACCACCAGTGGACGCATCGCCCGGATCAACCCTGGGTGATGGTCTCGACCGTGGACCAATTCGGTTCGCGCCTCCTGTTCCGCGGCTTCGGCGTCAGACCGGGAATGTGGCCGATCCACGCGGGACTTGCCGGCAACGACTGCCTGGTGATCCTTGACGAAGTGCACCTCAGCGTTCCGTTTGCCCAGACTCTTGCGCAAGTGGCGAGGTTGCCGTGTGGACCCGTACCGCGCCGCTTCGCCATCGTCGAGATGTCCGCCACGCCTAGCAACAAGGATGCACAGCGGTTCACCCTGTGTTCCGCTACCGATTTGGACGGATGTGCGGAGTTGCATCGACGGGTCACCGCGGCCAAGCACGCGACCCTGAAGTCCGTGCGCAACGAAGATGCTTTGTCAGCAGAGGTACTGAGAATTATCAAGTCGTTGCACAAGTCCGAACGGAGATCCAAGCAAGAGGTTCGCAGCGTCGGGGTCATCGTGAATCGTGTACGAACGGCTCGAGAAGTCCATCAGGCGCTGGCGGACGCAAGCTTCCCCGCCTACCTGATCACCGGACGGATGCGACCGCTGGATCGCGTCGCCGCGCTGCAACGTATCGGGCCGATCGTCGACCCGGACGGTACCGAACGACCCGATGAAGTCACGGTCGTGGTCTCGACGCAGGCCATCGAGGTCGGCGCTGACTTCAGCTTCGACGCCCTTATCACGGAATGCGCTCCGGCGGATAGTCTCCGGCAGCGCTTCGGGCGGCTCGACCGGCGCGGAAGCTACGCAGCGCGGACTGGCAGTGCAGCTCCTGCTTGGATCATCGCGCTGAAGTCAGTCGTTGGAAACAAGAGACCCGATCCAATCTACGGTGATTCGGTCAGGACCACATGGGAAGAACTGCAAAGCCGCGCCACGCGCGGATCGCTGGAGGTTGGCGCAACGGGGCTACGGTACTTTCCGGAAAACACCAACGCGCCACGCGCGGATGCACCATTGCTGCTACCGACCCATCTGGAAGCCTGGGTTCAGACCAGCCCGCGGCCGCTCGTGGAGCCGCCCATCGAGTGGTTCCTGCACGGCATGAGTCAGAACCGCCCGACGGACGTTTCGATCGTGTGGCGGCGGGATCGGTCGTCGGAAGCGTTGCGGCTGGTCCCTCCGCGGCAGGCGGAATTCCTGCAGGCTCCGATAGCGGCCGTCAAGTCGTGGCTGTGCAACTCGGATGAAGTGGATGTGGCCGATGTTCCGCAGGAGGACGAGTCGAACGGCTCGACTTCAGAGGATCCCGCGGTTGCTGGCAAGTGGGTTCGCTGGGAGGGATCTGCCGAAGGCGCCAAGTCCATCGAGCCGGGTCAAATCCGCCCGGGTGACATTCTGGTCGTCGCACCCGAGCTGGGCGGCCTGAGTTCGGGAAGCTGGGATCCGTGTTGCAGGGGGACCGTGCCGGACCTTGGCGACGAGGCGCAGATCGCATACCGGCGCAGGGCGACACTCCGTCTCGATCCCGGACTGGACTACGTGGGTTCGCCGCCGCGGCCGGACCAGGAAGCTACCTCGGACCAGCCGCGACTCGCACACATTGCCAAGTGGCTCGAGAGTTGGGCCGACGAGCCAGGGCTGCCAACCTGGACGCGCGAGGTTGTTGAGCGGTTCGCCAGGGGCTTCGAGGTGACGCTCCTTGGCCTCGACGATGAGACCGCGGATGGCGGCTACTACGTCCTGACTGAACGCCATCCTGAGACCAGAAAGTCACTCGTGGACCCGGACACCTTGGATGGCGGCGACGAAGCCGGCTCTCTGACCGGTACCGGTGCAACCCTGGGTGATCATCTCGTCGGCGTCAGCATACGTGCAGCGAGGATCGCCGAGAGTTTGCGGGTACCGGCCTCGATCAGGGAAGACTTGCGGCTCGCTGGCCGTCTTCACGATCTTGGCAAAGTCGACCGGCGTTTCCAGTTACAGTTGGTCGGGGGTGATCCGATCGATCTGGAGATGCTGGAGCATCCGCTCGCCAAGTCTCTGCCGGGCGCGCAGCGAGTGCGACGGGTTCCGACCGGAATGAGGCACGAGTTGGCGAGCACTGCCATGATCGAATCGAACGACGCGGTACTGAGGACCGCGCACGATCGCGACCTCGTACTCCACTTGGTCGGCACTCACCACGGCTGGGCGCGTCCTCTGCCTCCCGTCATCGAAGATCGTGAGCCCGAAACGCTTTCGTTCACCTTGGACGGGCATGTCATGAATGCAAATTCCAATCTCGTGGAGAGCCACATGGCGATGGAGATGGCTGATCGTTTCTGGCGCCTGCTCAAACGCTACGGATACCACGGTCTGGCTTGGCTGGAAGCGATCCTGCGGCTCGCCGACCATCAGCAGAGCGCCGCAGAGTCCGAATGAGAATGAGCGGCACTCACCTGACCGGTCTGGAAGGAACGAACCCACTTGGGTTCCTCGCCGCACTGGGCGTGCAGACGGCATTCGCGGACTACGACGTGCAGCCGCGCCTCTGGTGGAGCGATGGCGTCACGCCGCACGCCGTCGTAGACTCCGACTTCAGCGTCGAACGAATCGCCGACCAAGCGCTTACGAAGGCTGCACGATGGAAGGATTGCCCGTCGATGAATCCCAGTCGGCATAACGGGAGGCCGCTGCCGAAGGGTGATGAACTCAAGCTTGCGCCGGGCGACATTAGGACGTACCTCAGTCGATCACACGCAAGCGAAGCGGGCGGCGGTTTGGCTGCCGCTCTTGTGGCCGAAGGAAGTCTCGACAACAACGGCGTGGCGAAGCCTTCAGATCTATACTTCGCTGCCGGTCGGATGAAGTTCCTCCTGATAGCGCGGACGATCCTGGGCAGCATCGCACGTGAAGACCTCTTGACCGGCCTTGTGGGTCCATGGAGCTACACGAGCGAAGTCGCGTCGCTTGGTTGGGATGTGGTCGATGATCGGATATACGCGCTCCGAGCCAACAACCCCGACCCGGACAAGAAGCTGACGAACCCCGGCCCGGAGGCGCTGGCCATCCTTGGACTGAGTTGCCATCCAGTGTTCGCCGGCGGTGAACGAACGCTCACGCAAGGCTGTTCAGGATCATGGAAAGCAGGCCGCTACTCGTGGCCACTGTGGCGCCGACCGGCCGCTCCGGGTGCCGTCAAATCGCTCCTCGCTCACGCCTACGATCATCCAGGCGCCGACCGATCGCACTGGTACCCTTCATGGGGCGTTTTCACCATTTTCCGTTCGCCGATCCGTCGATCTCCGCAGGGAGGATATGGGACGTTCGGGCCGCCGGAAGTCGCGTGGCAGCAGCATTGATGACGGTTTGCTGGTGCGGCTTGCAGGAGTCCGCGGCCCTGGCTGCCCGGAACTGATGGACGAGACGTAGAAGGAACTTTGCCGATGGCCATGACTGCTACTAACACGGACGAGCCCGCCGTCCGGGAGCACCTGCTGTTGACCGTGCTCGGGACGGCGCCGCAAGATGCGCGTTACACGCTCCATGATAAGGAAGTCAGCGCTCGTCTCGCGCCGAAAGCCCTCTTAGACCTGCTGCCGGGAACATCGTGTCCCGATCGCGTACTGGCGCTATGCACGGTGGAAGCGGAGCGGGACAGCTGGCCGCTGCTCGAAGAGGCGTTGGCCGGACAGTGCCCTCCAGACCGGGTCGAGATTCGGTCCGGAAGTGCGCAGGCGGACGTGGAGACATTCCTCGCTACGCTTACCGAAGCGGTCCCCGAGGGAGCGGATCTCACCGTGGACATAACGCACGGCTTGCGGCACTTCTCGTTTCTGACCTACGTCGGCGTCCTGTACCTGGCTGCGCTCCGCGGAGTGGCGATACGCGGGGCGTACTACGGTTTGTGGAGACCGAAGCCGGAGCCGAGCCCGTTTTTCGATCTGCGCCCGCTACTGGAACTGCCCCGCTGGTTTCATGCGCTGCAGGTGTTGCGCGAAACCGGGAGCGCCCTGCCAATGGCCGGGCTACTCGACGACGGCTCTTCCAGCCCTTCCAACCAGTCGGCTCGCACGTGCGCCCGCGACCTGAAGTATCTGTCGGCCGCGTACCTCTCCGGCCTCCCGCTTGAGCTCGGTTGGCAGGCACGGAAGTTCCGCGAGCAACGGCGCAGACCGCTGCGTAGACTGCTGCAAGAACATGGACTACCGCTTGAGCAGAAGCTGCTCGACCTCCTGGACGGAGTGCTCCAGCCGCTGGCTCTCACCCGTACCGTGTCGGGCGATGGATGGAAGCTGCGCGTCGGTCTCACCGAGGAAGAACTGAGACGTCAAGCTTGTGTGATCGACGATTTGCTGCGGCGCGAGAGCTACGCCACGGCGTTCGGTCTGATGAGCGAGTGGACGGTGTCATGGGTCGCCTGGGTCCGTGGCAATGGGGTGCAAGACTGGCTCAACTTCTCTACCATACGAAGGAGCGCGTCCACCGTGCTCGCCGCGATTGCGGCTGCCTATACCGACTTCTTGCTTCATGACGCGTTGACTGAAGAACAGCGAGCGCTTGCCTCTTTCTGGCGTCAGCTCACCGAGCTGCGCAACGGGTACGCGCACCACGGAATGCGACCGCAGCCGCTGGTAGGCGACAGAAGAGCGCACAGCACGCAGCGTAATGTAGTTCGCTACTGGACTTCCCTCAAAGCGCTTCCGACGTTCCGGCTTTCGCTTGGCGAGTCTTCCGGTGGACGGATTTTGGTGAGCCCCATCGGCAAGCGGCCCGGCGTGCTGTTCAGCGCATTGCACGCATGTCAGGCCGTGGGCGACAGCCGAGAGCCGGAGTTGAGCCTGGTCATCTGCTCGCATGATACGCAAGAGCTGATCGGGGACGTATTGCAGCATGCCGCGTATGCCGGCAAGGTAGAGCCATTGCTCCTCGCCGACGCGTTCGCCGGGGGGCCGCAAGAGATCGAACGCTTGGCGCACGCTGCACGCCGTCACCTTCTCGGCGCCGAAGAGGTACTCGTGAACGTCACCGGTGGAACGACGCTCATGGGCCTCGCGGCAGAGAGGATAGCCGGTGAAGCGCGCGCGCTCGCCTGCCCGGTTCGCCGCTTCGGCCTGATCGACCGCCGGCCGCCGAGCGAGCAGGATGCCGACCCGTACCGGACCGGAGAGCCGTTCTGGCTGGACGCAAGGGAGGACGATGACCACTGAAATCGAAGCGCGATACCGCGTCGTCACGCCGCTGTTCAGCGCCGGCGCCGATCCGCAACGCGCCGAGCTTCGCGCGCCCACCTTCAAGGGAGTGCTCCGGTTCTGGTGGCGGGCACTGGCGTGGCCGCGCCTCAACGGGGACCTTGATGCCATCCAACGTGAGGAAGACGCGCTGTTCGGAAGCGCGGGCGGCGGCCAATCACGGGTATCGACTCAACTCATTCTGGAGAGTGAACCGGCAGCTTTGGCCGCAGGCAAGGTGCTTGACCTTGGCGACGGAATCGTGGGCGAAGGCGCTAGCTATCTCGGCTACGGCGTGATGGAGGCCTTTGGTAGGAAGGCGGGCCAGCTTACCCGCGTCTGTCTATGCCCGCCGATCGAGTTTACGGCACGGCTGCACGGGCGCTCGCTTCGCGATAGGCAAGTGCAGTCCCTGCAGGAGGCTCTGATAGCGCTCGGCACACTCGGTGGCATGGGCGCGAAGAGTCGCAAAGGCTACGGCTCGCTGGTGCTGCAATCGTTGCGTACGGACGACCAAGAGCATTGGCACGCCCCGGAGAGCACGCGCGACCTGCACGCCATACTCCAACACCGTTCCCGATCCCGCGCGGGCGCGAGGACCCGATGGGCAGACTTCACCGCAGTGTCGCAAAAGACTCGCATATTGACGGTGACGGATAACAACCGGTCCTCGCCCCTGGATCTGTTGAACCTCGTCGGGCGCGAGATGATGAGGTACCGGAGTTGGGGCCACAACGGAAATGTCCTTGGGGAGAGATCAGAGCACAACTTCAGGGACGACCACGACCTGATGAAGAGTCAGCAGCGGAACCGTCATCCGCGTCGGGTCGCCTTTGGTCTGCCGCACAACTATGGAAAGCAGCTCCGAGACAAGGTGGAGCCCTTCGACCGGACTCTGGATCGCCGCGCGAGTCCCCTGTTCATCCACGTTCACGAGTGTGGTGATGCGCCAGTGGCTGTCCTGTCGTTTCTGCCGGCCCGTTTTTTGCCCGTCGGCCGTTCGGACCTGTCGGTCGGCGGAACCAAGGTCCGGCAGGCACCGGAGGCTCAGCTCTACCGGCCTGTTCACGACTTTCTCGACCGCCTGCTCGACGGTCGCAAGCGCCGTGAACCGTTTGCGAACGTGACGGAGATCAGGCCGTGACTCAGCGCCTCGATATTTCCATCGGCCCGGTCCAGGGCTTCGTCGCCCAGTCACGTCGCACGCGTGATCTGTGGGGCAGCTCGTACCTGTTGTCCTTTCTGACGGCGCACGCCATGCGCGGCGCGCAGCAGGCGGGCGGAAGGATCAAGCAACCGAGAGTCGACCAGGATCCGCTCTTTCGCTGGGTCAGCGGCCGCCCAACCGGTGACCGGCCGGCGATCGGTAGCGTGCCGAACCACTTCGTCGTTACGGTCGCGGACGACGCGCGACGTGTTGCGGAAGCTGCCGAGAGGTACTTTCAGGAGGCGTGGCAGCGGGTGTGCAAAGCCGTGTGGCAACGCTTCGTCGAGCCTGCCTGCGCCGAGGGCAACGGCACTCGCGTCATCTGGGAACGGCAGGTCACGACGTTCTGGGAGTTCACCTGGACCGCGGGCCCGTGTGACCATGGCAGCCTGCTCGCCCGCCGCAAGCACTGGCGGAGCCACCTCCCTCTCGACGAGCCGGGTGAAAAGTGTACGGTGATGCATGACCTGCAGGAACTGTCCGGCTACGTTCGTGCTCGGAGCCGCACGGAGCAGGACGCCTTCTGGAAACGCATCACTTACCAAGAGGGCATTGGTAAACTGAACCTGCGCGATAACGAACGTCTGAGCGCCATCGCACTCGTGAAGCGGTTGTTCCCGAAGGTTGCCAAGGATGCAATCGGGTGGCGCGTGGACGCGACACACTGGCCTTCTACCGTCCACGTGGCGGCCACTCCGTGGATCCGCGGCGTAGCAGAAATGGCGCCGGATTATGCTAGCCAGTACGCTCGTGCCGTCGAGAAGTTCGCAACCGGCGTGCTCTCGGAGCGCGCGCGATTCCCCGTCGGACCGGCCGTCGGCGACTTTCCGCGGCTGGATGCAAACTATCTCCACCGCGATTCCGTAGCGAATGAGCGCTTGTGTCCCCTCTCCGACTCCGCTGCCTCGGGAGCGCGGGACGAGCTACGACAACGGCTCGACAAGATCTACGACTTGAAGGACGGGCATGGGCGTCCACTAGGGTCACCGCCGACCTTCTACGCACTGCTCCTAGCCGACGGAGACCGTCTGGGCAAGCTGGTGCATGAACTCGGCGGCGAAGCGGTGAGCGAAGCCCTCCTCGGGTTCACCCTCCAGGTATCCGAGATCATCCGCGTACACGACGGTGTGACGGTCTATGCGGGTGGCGATGACGTGCTCGCCATGCTGCCCGTTCCGCGCGCGCTGGCTTGCGCTCATGCGGTCGCCGAGGCTTACCGCTGTACTTTCGTGTCGCGTGTGTTCGGTGGCGCCGGCGCTCCACCCGATGCCGCACAAGCGACGCTCTCCGCGGCCGTCCTCTTCGCCCACATCCGCATGCCCTTGAACTACGTGCTCGGCGAAGTGCGGCATCTGCTCGACGACGTGGCCAAGGACGGCAACGGGAGGAACTCGCTGGCGGCAGCCGTATTGAAGCCCGGCGGTCTGCGCTGCCAGTGGGCCACCATCTGGAATCGCCCGACCCCGGAAGGTCAGACTCGTGCCGCCGTCGAGCTGCTCCAGGATTTTCAGGAGCAGACCCATACGGATGCTGAGGATCCGGGGCTGTCCTCATCGCTGATCTATCGGATTCGGGATCTGCTAACGCGGCTCTGCGGTTGGGACCAGTGGCGGCCCGGGCACTGGGGAGTCTTACCTGACTCGCTCGCCGTCCAGCCGTTTCTGCACGCCGAGATCCACCACAGCCTAGACCTGCGCATGGATAGAGCTGCGAGTCGCACGGCCGAGATCGTCCCGCTGGTGTGGAATCTCCTCATGCCCGCTCGGAATGGGCCACCTCGCCCAAATGCCGCGAGTGGCGAGGCTGGCCGTCGGACTACGCAAGCCGGAATCGACGCGCTCCTGCTTGCCCGGTTCCTGGCCAATCCAGAGCACGAGGAGGGCGGCGCATGACCGGCCTGCAACTGGAGCCGGTGGACACATGGTTCTTCCGCGACGGCACGCCGTTTACGATGGGCGTAGCGCCTCAGGAGGGTGTCGGCAGCCTGTTTCCTCCTCATCCTCCGACGGTCGCCGGCGCGTTGCGCGCAGCTCTGGCGCGCGGCCACGGCTGGGGCGGTCGCGGACGGTGGCCGCGCGAAGTCTGCAACGTGCTAGGCGACGGCCCGGACACGCTCGGCATGATCTCCTTCGACGGCCCGTTTCTCCTTCGCTGCGGGCAACCACTCTTTCGCGTACCTCGCCATATAGTGGGCTCCGCCAACGCCCACGGGTGGAAGCCAAGCTCGTTCCTCCGACCCGGCGACCCGGTGGCCTGCGATCTCGGAAGCCATCGGCTCCCCGAGGTCCTCTCGAAGGATCACGACGAAACCGAAACGCAAGGCACCGGCAATGACTACTGGCTCACGCGAGACGGTGTCGATTCCGCGCTGAGTGGTTGCCTGCCGCCGGCCGGCACCATCGTCCCCGCTCGGACTCTGTGGTCGGACGAGCCGCGCATCGGGCTGAGACGCACTGCCGCCAGGACTGCGGAGGAGGGCATGCTCTATAGCACGCGCCACGTTCGTCCCGTACGCGGCGTGGGCCTGGGCGTGTTGCTGTCCGGCCTGCCCAACCACTGGGGAATACCAAGCGGCAAAATGCTTCCGTTCGGCGGAGAGAGCCGGCTGGCCGCCTGTCGTGAGTGGCGGGGCGACGTGCGCTTTGACCCGTCGCTGGACCGCATCGCGGAAACCGGACGCGCGGCGCTCATTGCTTTGTCTCCTCTCGATCTGGAACAGGAGATGCTGCGTGGCCACCGCGCACTGAACGGGCCGGAAGGCTTCCGGGTCGTCTCCGCGTGTCTTGACCGCCCGCAGCGCGTTGGTGGCTGGGACTCACTGGCGCGGTGTCCACTTCCCATTCGTTCGGTGCTCCCACCCGGAAGCGTGTTGTTCTGTGAGCTGTCACATCGGGACCGGATCGACGAGCGAGGCGACGGCTTGGTGCGTATCGGCAGGCGCCGGGAGTGGGGCTTCGGCTTGGCAGCACTCGGGGTGTGGCCAGAGTAGATACAGGAGGATGAACACATGAATACCGCCATGCTTGGCCTGCTGGCCGAGACACCGATCCATCCCGGAACCGGGCGCGGCCTGGGAGTCGTGGATTTGCCGGTGGCTAGGGAGGCTGCGACCGACTACCCGGTCCTGGTCGGATCGAGCCTGAAGGGCGCCCTGAAGGACAAGACGAACCCCGAACAACGAGACGGACCGTTCGGAACGCCGGAGCACGCGGGAGCCTTGCTGGTGTCCGACGCGCGCCTGCTGCTGCTCCCCGTTCGCAGCCTCACCGGCACCTACCGATGGGCGACCTGCCCGCACCTGATCGAACGATACCGGCGCGACCTCTCACGCGCCGGCTTGGGCCCGCGACCGTCGATACCACACGTGGATCGACATCAAACGCTGGCAGCGGGAGCCGACCACCTGTTCCTGGAAGAACGGCAGTTTTGCATTCAGGGGACACCGGCGGATGACATCGCGGACAGCATTCGACCGCTCCTGCTTCATCCTGAGACGCAGAAGCGACTCAGCCATCAAGTCGCCGTTCTCGACGACGACGATTTTTCCTGGTTCGTGCGCTACGGCCTTCCCATTCAGGCGCGGAACAAACTGGCGGATGACACTAAGCAGAGCCAGAATCTTTGGTACGAGGAGACGCTGCCGCCCGACACGGTTATGTACGCCCTTGTCATGGCCCGCGACGGCACGGCCACGAACCCACTGGAGTTGCTCTTCTCCCACGATCCGTACCTGCAGGCCGGCGGCAACGAGACCGTGGGCCATGGCTGGTTCGCGGTCAGCGTGCGCCGCGCAGCGACAGAGAAACCCGATGAAGAGCGTTGAGCAGCAACGCGCGGCACACGCGCTAGCTCGCATAGAAGAGCTCCAGCGTAGGCCCGACGGGTTCAAGGCGCGCTACCGGGCTTACGTAGACCGTCTGGGGCCGGCGATCGTCATGAATGGGTTGGGACAGGCGCTCGCCACCGAACGAGCCGGCGCCGGTTGGCAACCGACAAAGGACGACGAACGCGCACACCACGAACTCTACGGGAGTCTGCAACAGTGGCTATGCCGGGAGGATGGAGGAGTCTATCGGCAGAGTGGCGATCTCCTGCAGGCGATCATGAACAACGACGAGGAGCACTACCTACGGGCTCAGGCCGAATCACTGGCATGGCTGGAATGGCACAAGAAGTGCTGCCGTGCGAGCTTCCCTGCCGATGCAAGTGGGGACGATTGATGCGCCCACTCCATAAAGCGGCTGTCTGGAACCCGCACGATAGGTCTGACGGTCACGCGGGTCTCTGGTTCGACAAGTTCTGCAACCAGTGGTTCCGGAAGGACGGGGCGTGGACCATGACGAACGACAAGGTTGACAACGCCGAAAACCCGAAGTTGCAATGGATCAACGACGTCACTGGCCACCCGGTTGGAAGCAGTGAGGAGATCGAAGAATACTCCCTGCGCGTGGTGCGCTTGGCCGAGAAGCGAAACGGCCGCTGGTTCGTGTTCAGCACCTCGTGGCGCTTCGTCACAGGTCTGGGACGCAGCCATCCGGTCGAGAACGGCTTTGCGTGGCATTCGACGCTGGGAACGCCTTATCTGCCGGGAAGTTCGATCAAGGGACTGGTGCATGCCTGGGTGACCCTGCACGCGCAGTCGCGCTCCTCATGCGATGAGCTTGGGCGACTCCTCGGCAGTCCGGGTGCTGTGGGTGGTGTGGCGTTCCTGGATGCGATACCGATCAAGCCGGTGACTCTGGAAGCGGACGTGATGACTCCGCACTACGGCGGCTGGACCAGCAAGGATAGGGTTCTGCCTGGGGACTGGCGGTCACCTACGCCGATTCCGTTCCTGACGACCGCGGCAGCCACCCCGTTTCTGTTCGCCATCGCGCCCACCCGAACCGATCGCGAACAACGTCCGACGGCCGAACTGGACACCGTCAGCGGGTGGCTGCGTAGCGCACTTGCGCTCGCCGGCGCCGGTGCAAAGACGGCAGTCGGGTATGGAAGATTCGAGCAGGACGCCACAGCGCAGGACGAACTACGTCTGCGGCTGCATGCTCGGGCGCAGAAGATCGAGAAGGAAGTGCGTGACGCGAGGGAGGTCCGCCAACGCGAGGCGTGTCTCGCCCGGCTGAGCCCGGTCGAGCGGGAGATTGAGGAACTGATCGCGGTCCGACCGAACAAGAGCGAATCGGCATTCATCTTCATCATGGGGCACATGCAGCGCAATCGGTGGACCGGTGACGCCAAGGTCGAAGCCGCCACGTGGCTGGAGACTACGATGAAACGTGAGAACCGTTGGAAGGAACGGAGCGGTGCGAAGAATCCAGCCAAAGATCGGACCCTTCAGCGCACGCTGCTGGTCAAGCGCTGGCTTGCCGGGGAGTAGGACGCAGTTGTTATCCAACTCCCTGACCGAAGAACACCTCACTGCGATCCTATCGATTGCCGAAGCGGCATGGGATCCGGGACGTACGGATCTTCGGGCCCATGGCGACGGACAATGCTGACGATACCGCTGCCGTCGACCAGCTGGTATCGCTGCCTCGTCGGAGGACCAGGCCTCAGCCTCGTGCGATGCTGGTTGGACATCCAGGAACTCCTTAATCTTGATCGACGCGTGGATGTCGTCACTGAGAATAGTCGCCGCCCTGCCCAGCGCGAGCGAATCCTGCAAGGGGCACAGCCGCGTGAACCGCTCACCGCCCTCGATCGCCACCAGGGTCGCAGACCTGTGTTCGGGGTATGCGGACGACCATGTCGGCAGGGGTGCTCGACAAGGATGAGGATGATACGCAAATACTGACTCACCATGTCCGACAACCGCCCTCGCAAGGCCAGCACCACCGCGATACTGGTGGCCGCGGTACGCGCCAGCCACCTCAGGTGGAATTCGAAACCGATCTTCTCCGACCGATACGCAATCGACATGGTGACGCCGTTCTGGCGGCTGGTTGCCAACAACTGGTTGCTGAACCGTCTCGTGGTCGACGTCCTGCTGCGCGCGCTCAGGCCCACCCAAACCGTGATCGTCCTGCGCATCCGGTACGCCGAGGACCGGCTGCGGGAAGCGATCTCATCCGGCGTGCAACAGTACGTGATCCTCGGCGCCGGGCTCGACACGTTCGCGCTGCGCCACCCGAGTTCGGCGGATCGGCTGCGAATTTACGAAGTCGACCATCCGGCGTCGCAGGAGATGAAGCGCCGCCAGATCGGGCGCATCGGTCCGTTGCCCTCGAATCTCGAGTTGGTGCCGGTGGACTTCGAGACGGACCGACTCGACGAAGCATTGATCGGCGCCGGCTTCAACCCGGAGGCGCCGGCCTTCTTCGCGTGGCTGGGGGTGACGTGTTACCTGACCACCGAGGCGATCCGCGACAACATCGGCCAGATCGCCGTCGTAGCGGCCCCCGGAAGCCGGGTCGTGCTCGATTACCGGTATCCACGGCGTTTGGTGCCCCCTGCCGGACTGGACTTGGTCGAGAAGATGGACCGATTCGTGGAGCGCCGTGGCGAGCCGATGCTGTCGGAGTACAGCCCCGAAGAGATCGACGCCGAGATGGAGCGGACCGGCTTCACGGCGGTCGAACACCTCTCGCCGGCGGAACAGGCGCAACGCTACCTGCAGGGCCGGCAGGACATCCCGGAGCCGCCACCCAACTTCGCCTTCGGTCTCTTCCGGAAAAGCCGCTTGACCGAGTGACATGGTTTCGTCGGCGTTGGTGACGTTGCGGCCGGCCCGGGACGATCCCGCCCAGACCGGCGCGTACCGACCTTCCTGATCGACACCAAACGTGCGCGGCGCGCCGCGGCTGGGGATTCCCAACCAGACCGTGAAGCAACTGATGTACGGCTACCTTCGCGACGCCTACCGCGACCTGGACGTATTTCCGTCGACCTGTACCGGTTCGAGCAGTCCGGCGGCTCGCTCCGCCGCACGCGCTGAGAGCGCTGAAGTGTTTCACGGCTGGGAGCCGGCGTACTTCGACGCAGTGGCGTAGCACCCCCGCCGCATCGATCGATGGAAGGCACATAACCTGCCGGGGACGACTCCGTGAAAGACTCGTTCGCGGCTCCGCATACGTGGACGGATCGTCTTTTTTCTACAATAGGATCATGCCCATTCCGTTTCTTCGTGGCCTGTCTTACACCCTCGATCGGACTGATCCCACCTCCCGGGCCGCGGACGCCACCAAGGCGCGCCGTGGACGCAGCCCTGGCGGTGTCCAGGTGCTCGCTGCGCTCGTGCAACCGATGTCCGGCGGCTCGGCAGCCTCGATGGGGTTGTGGACGCTTGGCGGCTCCGGGAGTCCGTCCGGACGGGTGACCGCATCCTGGCGGGTTCACCGCACGCACCGCGCGGGAGGGTCCGGCCTGGCGACACGCCGGCCGCGGCGGACGGCGGCGCACCGTCGGCTTTGTCCGCTGTGGCTGTGGCTGTGCCTAGCGCTCCTGGCGGCGTGCCGGATGCCGCCTGGACAGGAGGCGGCGGAGTTCCCGGCCCCCGTGCCGCCGCCGGAGTTGAGCGCCCTGTCGGTAACGGGCGGCGGCACGATGTATCCCGCCTTCATGCCCGGCGTGCATCACTATGCCGCGCGCTGCGGTGCCGCCGACGACGACAACAGCGTGCCGCGCCCCGTTTCAGTTACCGCACAGGCGCGGCGGCCCGGCACCCGGCTGACGCTGATGCGCGCCGATCCGACCGCCAGCGCGGTGGCGACCGGCCGTCTGGCCGCCGAGGTGCCGGTGGCGGCCGGCCACGACATCGCCATCGAGGTGAGCAACGGAGCGGGTACGGTGACCTACGTCGTCCACTGCCTGCCCGCGAATCTCCCCGATATCGGAGTCGTGACCAGGCGGGCGGGAGTGAGCAACGGCCTGTTGCTGGTGTCCGCGTTCTGTTGCGGTCATTACCACGCCGCCGTGGTCGACAACAACGGCGTACCGAGGTTCCACCACCGCGGCGGCCCCAACTTTCGACGGCACGCCAACGGCCCGCTGCTCGACGGCCGGCGGGTGCGCTACTCGGATGCTGTGAGCCGACGGATCCGGCTGTTCGACAACGATCTCGTCCTGATCCGCATGGTGTCTACGGTGGCGCCGGTCCCACACGCGGACTTCCACGACTTCCTGTTTACCGACGAGGGCAACTACCTGTTCATCTCGTACCCGGAGACGGTGCGCGATCTCAGCGCGTTCACGAACGACCTCGGCGAGCCGTACTCGTCGGAGCAACGGATGGTGGATTCGGTGATCCAGGAGGTGACGCCGGCCGGGGTAGAGGTGTTCCGGTGGAACTCGTGGCATCACCTGAAGCGTGCGGATTGTTACTTCCGCGGGGCGAAGCTGTCGTACCCGCATCTCAACTCGTTGCAGCTTGTCGATGGCGACATCGTGGCCGGCCTGCGCAACTGTGCGCAGGTGGTGCGCATCGACCGGTCGTCAGGATCGGGTGCGATCGAGTGGCAACTCGGCGGTACCGCGCCGCCGCGCAGCGCCGCGACCGAGTACCTGGAGATCGTCAATGACCCGGCCGGCGAGATGTGCGCGCCGCATCAGCCGACGATGACCGCCGCCGGCACCGTCGTGGTGTTCGACAACGGCAACCTGTGCCACGGCGCGCGCAAGAACCAGCCGCCGTTCACGCGCGTGGTGGAATACGACCTGTCCGACGGCGCGCGAGCCGTGTTCGAGCGCGCCTACCGGCGCCCCGCCGGACACGGCTACTCGAGGCAGGCCGGCGGCGTGACGGTACTTAAGAACGGCCACTGGCTGATCACGTGGGGAGTGACGGTGGGCGCTACCGTCCCCGCTGAGGAACAGGTGACCATCAGCGAGGTGGACCCCGCGACCGGCACCGCGCTGCTCGAGATGACCAGCGAGGCGTTGACCTACCGCGTGTACCGGGAACCGGAGTCGGCCGTCCGCCTGCCGTTGCGTCTGCCGTAGCGTACTCCGGCTTAACGGCCCGGCCGCATGCCGGTGTCACCGGCCATCGAGTTGGCTGGTCGAGGAGTGCCGCATGGCCGCGGGACGCCGCCGGAACTCCGGCAGCCGCCGTTGTCTTCGATCCTGACGGCTCGCCCCGAGGACGTCGCGTCTGGCCATGGACCACGGTCCTGCCGTCGGCGTCACTTGCACCGGCACATGGCGGCTGGGACGTCAATTGGTGGGAAGCATCTCTTTGCGCTCACTCTGCGGGGTAGCCACAATTCACTCCGTCGCGCTCTCCCTCCTTCTTCCGCCACGAGGGCTCGCTACGACTCCCCATTCCGCCGCCACTTGCATTGCGCACCGCTCTACGGCCATCCTCTGTCTCGTTGTGATGCAGTAGCCATGCACTCCCTGATCGAACAACACCGCAACGCGATTCTATCGATTGCCGAACGGCATGGGATCCGGGACGTAAGGGTCTTTGGGTCCATGGCGCGGGACGATGCCGACGATACCAGCGACGTCGACCTCCTAGTGTCGCTGCCTCCTCAGAGGACCGGCCTCAGCCTCGGCGCGATGCTGATGGACGTTCAGGAACTCCTTCATCGACGCGTGGATGTCGTCACCGAGAATAGTATCCACCCTGCCCTTCGTGAGCGGATCCTGCAAGGGGCGCAGCCGCTGTGAAACCGGACATGCAATCTGACAGCATGCTCCTGGACCACATTCGGAGTATCGAAAGGACGCAGGAGTGTACCGGTCGCGACCGAAATACTCTTCGCTTATAGTATGGTCGAGAATTCCATAGTTCGGAGTCTGCAGACTTTGGCCGAGTCGCCCCAGCGTTGAGCGACAAATAGATACGAGGCCGGCGGTCCGCCGATTCCTCGTCGCTTCAATGACGCTGCCGGTATTCACCGGCGGAACTCGCGTTCATGGCCGTGCAAGGGTTGACCGCCATCGGGCTTCAATGAGGCCGCCGGAATTCACCGGCGGAAACCGTCCGCTGCATGCTCGGTAGGCTCGGCTACCACGACCAGCTTCAATGAGGCCGCCGGAATTCACCGGCGGAAACGACATGCGCCAGGCTGAGAGGCAGGGTCGCGTCGAGATGCTTCAATGAGGCCGCCGGAATTCACCGGCGGAAACCAGATGGTTCCTTACACGCAGGCCCACCTGGACGCACTGCTTCAATGAGGCCGCCGGAATTCACCGGCGGAAACGGCTGAGCAAGCGCCGCTGGTGGGGGCGCATGGCCCCGCCGCTTCAATGAGGCCGCCGGAACTCACCGGCGGAAACAGGTCCCGGACCACGCCCAGCCCTTCCTGGAGTCGTGGGCTTCAATGAGGCCGCCGGAATTCACCGGCGGAAACCCCACGGCGCCGACAACATCCGCCACGCGCAGTTGACGCGGCTTCAATGAGGCCGCCGGAATTCACCGGCGGAAACGTCGAGCCCGCCGATGGCAACGCCGAGTCCGCTACGCTTCAATGAGGCCGCCGGAATTCACCGGCGGAAACTATCGGCAACCAATGTGTCGGCTGGCTGCGCCCGTTGGTGCTTCAATGAGGCCGCCGGAATTCACCGGCGGAAACATCCCTGGTGTGCTGTGGTCGGGCAAGCTGAACGCGGGGCTTCAATGAGGCCGCCGGAATTCACCGGCGGAAACTCCTTACGCCATGTTTGGCGTATAACGCAAGGCGGAATTGCTTCAATGAGGCCGCCGGAATTCACCGGCGGAAACTTGTAGATCGGCACGAGCCTAAGATGCGACGGCCAGAGCTTCAATGAGGCCGCCGGAATTCACCGGCGGAAACCTGCGCAAGATGCAGCGCGAGGTGACGGAGGCGGTCCGGCTTCAATGAGGCCGCCGGAATTCACCGGCGGAAACGACCAACGGAACGGCCATCGAATTGCAGGTGCAGGCGGTGCTTCAATGAGGCCGCCGGAATTCACCGGCGGAAACGGCGGCCAGCTTATTATCGCGGGTGAGGGAGGTAAAGACGCTTCAATGAGGCCGCCGGAATTCACCGGCGGAAACTGGTGGGGACGCTGGTATAGCCGGTGGGGCAGCAGACGCTTCAATGAGGCCGCCGGAATTCACCGGCGGAAACTTGCGGATGGCGTGTTGATTGTCACGCTCAGACATGCTTCAATGAGGCCGCCGGAATTCACCGGCGGAAACGCTGGTCTTTGTCGTGGCGTTGCCACCGCTGGTGTTGCTGCTTCAATGAGGCCGCCGGAATTCACCGGCGGAAACCAGCTTCTCGGGCTGGCAGCGTACCAGGCGGCGAGCCGGGCTTCAATGAGGCCGCCGGAATTCACCGGCGGAAACGCGATTCCAGCCGGTCCCGGCTCACCACCGTGCTGCCGTCGGGCTTCAATGAGGCCGCCGGAATTCACCGGCGGAAACGATCGGCAGCGCCGCCTCCACGCGCGACACGTCGGGCGCGCTTCAATGAGGCCGCCGGAATTCACCGGCGGAAACCCGTCACAGATGAGCAGTTGACGCAACCCGTCAATCCGCTTCAATGAGGCCGCCGGAATTCACCGGCGGAAACTTCAGCAAGATGGGGCTGGACAAGGTACGCAACATACCGGCTTCAATGAGGCCGCCGGAATTCACCGGCGGAAACGGGCACCCGCGGGCAGGTGTTCGATCCTGAACCCGTCCGTGCTTCAATGAGGCCGCCGGAATTCACCGGCGGAAACGCCGACGGGACCACGCTGGCGTTCGCGGTACCGGCCGCGCTTCAATGAGGCCGCCGGAATTCACCGGCGGAAACCGCCCCGAGTCGGCGGCGTGGTGTTGATCCGCAACCCCACGCTTCAATGAGGCCGCCGGAATTCACCGGCGGAAACCAACGAGATCGGGCTCCGGGGGGATTTCGGCGCTTGTCGCCGCTTCAATGAGGCCGCCGGAATTCACCGGCGGAAACTTGACGATTCGGCAGTCTGACGCTGACAGACACTTGTCTGCTTCAATGAGGCCGCCGGAATTCACCGGCGGAAACAGGCTCAAAGCCGAAAAGTGGGGGCGCGACTGGCGGATGCTTCAATGAGGCCGCCGGAATTCACCGGCGGAAACACGGCCATCGTGTCTGCGTGATAGGCTGACGCCATGCCGCTTCAATGAGGCCGCCGGAATTCACCGGCGGAAACCTATGCAAATAGAGGGTATAAAAATGGCAACAGTTAAATAGCTTCAATGAGGCCGCCGGAATTCACCGGCGGAAACGCGGTGGTCGGATGAGCGACATCACCGGCACCAAGCAGGCTTCAATGAGGCCGCCGGAATTCACCGGCGGAAACGGGGGTCAGGGACGTGCCGCCCGAACCGGTAAGCTCGTTGCTTCAATGAGGCCGCCGGAATTCACCGGCGGAAACAACGGAGGTCCGGCGCTATCTGGCACAATCCTGCAAGGGCTTCAATGAGGCCGCCGGAATTCACCGGCGGAAACATACGGCGGTACAATCTTCGAGACGGTACGCTACGAAGCTTCAATGAGGCCGCCGGAATTCACCGGCGGAAACATTCAGAATAACCTGATAGAGAACCACTGTACGCAAGCTTCAATGAGGCCGCCGGAATTCACCGGCGGAAACACGTCCACGAGCTGGTACCCATCGGCTCTGGAGCCGGGCTTCAATGAGGCCGCCGGAATTCACCGGCGGAAACCTGGCGCAGATGCAGCGGGCGGCGATGATCGGCAGGTTGCTTCAATGAGGCCGCCGGAATTCACCGGCGGAAACGCAGCGCCGCGCCGGTGTCGTCGACCACGTGCTGCAGCTTCAATGAGGCCGCCGGAATTCACCGGCGGAAACTGCAGGCCGGAGCGCAGCGCCGATTCCTGCTGTTCAAGCTTCAATGAGGCCGCCGGAATTCACCGGCGGAAACCGGTGCGCTGGAGCGTCAGCCTCATCAGCTCGCGTCCGGGCTTCAATGAGGCCGCCGGAATTCACCGGCGGAAACCTGCCGCCGGTGCCGGCGTCTCCGACTTGTGGAAACCGGCGCTTCAATGAGGCCGCCGGAATTCACCGGCGGAAACACGCGCCGGAAGATGTGCCCAAACTCCTCCATGAGCGTGTCGCTTCAATGAGGCCGCCGGAATTCACCGGCGGAAACACGCCACGTCGCCGTGTGGGGTCTTTTTGGCCATGCCGTGCTTCAATGAGGCCGCCGGAATTCACCGGCGGAAACCCAGGTGGGCGAGCGGTCGATGCGTTTCATGGGCATGCTTCAATGAGGCCGCCGGAATTCACCGGCGGAAACGCGCCACGAGGCGCATATCGTCATGTTCACCGCCGACAAGCTTCAATGAGGCCGCCGGAATTCACCGGCAAAAACCCGAGATCGCCGCCATCACGCCGGCCCGAGTACTTGCCGCTTCAATGAGGCCGCCGGAATTCACCGGCGGAAACAGGTGAGCTAGTATGGCTGGCCGAATCCAAATCAATCATGCTTCAATGAGGCCGCCGGAATTCACCGGCGGAAACCAGCGGGCGCGGGTCACCTACGCCGTCCGCGTACAGTAGGCTTCAATGAGGCCGCCGGAATTCACCGGCGGAAACCTGATGCGGCGGATCGCGATGGCGGTCAACAAGCTCGTGCTTCAATGAGGCCGCCGGAATTCACCGGCGGAAACTCGTACCACCGCGGCAGGGACGCGCGCACGGCGTCGCGGCTTCAATGAGGCCGCCGGAATTCACCGGCGGAAACCGCGAGCGACTGTGCGTCGCGTACCACCAACCCCTGCCGCTTCAATGAGGCCGCCGGAATTCACCGGCGGAAACTGGCTGCACACCGCCGCGCCCACCAACGCATCGCCGACCGCTTCAATGAGGCCGCCGGAATTCACCGGCGGAAACCGCATCGAAAAGTGCGAAGAGATCTCCGAAGAGCTTAAGCTTCAATGAGGCCGCCGGAATTCACCGGCGGAAACTCAAGCAGCGCACCCTGCAAGGCACCCTGCGGCACGATGGGCTTCAATGAGGCCGCCGGAATTCACCGGCGGAAACGACCGTCATCGACACCGACACCGCGGCCACCGGGTTGCCGGCTTCAATGAGGCCGCCGGAATTCACCGGCGGAAACCGACTTGTGCTCATGTTCTTCTCCTCACGTCAAGTTCGGCTTCAATGAGGCCGCCGGAATTCACCGGCGGAAACGGACGATAGGTGGCGGGGTGAAAGTCGCCGCGTAGTACGCTTCAATGAGGCCGCCGGAATTCACCGGCGGAAACTACGTCAAGCCGGGACTACTCTACCGACAGGAGACCAGCTTCAATGAGGCCGCCGGAATTCACCGGCGGAAACGCGAAGACCTGCCAGCGGAGCCTGCGGAGGCTCCCGCCGCTTCAATGAGGCCGCCGGAATTCACCGGCGGAAACCCGCATGGGTGGCAGTCGTATGCTCTGCGCCAGAGTAGGCTTCAATGAGGCCGCCGGAATTCACCGGCGGAAACTCCCAATTCACTCTGTACTTACTGCCTGCCAATAGGAGGCTTCAATGAGGCCGCCGGAATTCACCGGCGGAAACGCTGTATAGTAAGTGGATAATTATACCGGCATAGTGTAGCTTCAATGAGGCCGCCGGAATTCACCGGCGGAAACAGAAGCTCCTTGTAAACCGCTTTTTGGCTCATTGCCGCTTCAATGAGGCCGCCGGAATTCACCGGCGGAAACCTGGGGTGGTTTAGGCAGCATCAGAACGGTATGTCGTCGTCGCTTCAATGAGGCCGCCGGAATTCACCGGCGGAAACGCCGCCGCCTGGGACGCCGCCTGGGACGCCATGTGCGCTTCAATGAGGCCGCCGGAATTCACCGGCGGAAACTATTCGAGAGGACGCTTCATGACAGTTCGCCAATTCGTCGCTTCAATGAGGCCGCCGGAATTCACCGGCGGAAACCTGCCCCCGCCGGTATCCGGCGCGGCGTTGACCATAATGCTTCAATGAGGCCGCCGGAATTCACCGGCGGAAACCCGGTTGCCACGCCGAACAGCACCGCCGGGGGCCAAATCGCTTCAATGAGGCCGCCGGAATTCACCGGCGGAAACCCGGAGCAGATGGACGCGGCGCGTGAGGCGCTTGACGCGCTTCAATGAGGCCGCCGGAATTCACCGGCGGAAACCCCGATGCGCGCGCGCGCGGTGCGCGCCTCAAGGATCAGGCTTCAATGAGGCCGCCGGAATTCACCGGCGGAAACCAGGTCCATAGCGGTCTCCTCCTTGCGCTGGACGTTGTCGCTTCAATGAGGCCGCCGGAATTCACCGGCGGAAACTGGCGCGTAGAGCGGGACGTAATGGAGCGGGCGCGCGTGGCTTCAATGAGGCCGCCGGAATTCACCGGCGGAAACGATCGCTCGGGTATACGGCATGGATGCCGACATGCTCATGCTTCAATGAGGCCGCCGGAATTCACCGGCGGAAACTTCTTCGCCACCCGCAACAGATCCTTCTTGTCCAGCAGGCTTCAATGAGGCCGCCGGAATTCACCGGCGGAAACCCAGGATGATCTTTCCAAGGTCGCTGTCGGGGGCTGTGCTTCAATGAGGCCGCCGGAATTCACCGGCGGAAACCTGTCTCCGCAAGCGTGGTTCGACTCCACGGCTCGCGCTTCAATGAGGCCGCCGGAATTCACCGGCGGAAACGTGGGACCGCACCGAGG
>JAPPGB010000050.1:0-4366 GCA_028821475.1 Spirochaetaceae bacterium | reverse complement strand
GCGAGTGGCGCACGTTCCTGCTTCAATGAGGCCGCCGGAATTCACCGGCGGAAACATGGCGTTGATGTGCCCGTAGTCGCTCGGGTTCTTGCCGCTTCAATGAGGCCGCCGGAATTCACCGGCGGAAACCCGTCGGCACGCGGCTGTTGATGCGAGGCGTCAAGGCGCTTCAATGAGGCCGCCGGAATTCACCGGCGGAAACGTGGGACCGCACCGAGGGCAGCGAGTGGCGCACGTTCCTGCTTCAATGAGGCCGCCGGAATTCACCGGCGGAAACCATCAAATCGTGGTGGTCGGTGGCGTCGTCGTCATGGGGCTTCAATGAGGCCGCCGGAATTCACCGGCGGAAACCGGGCACTGTGCTGGAAGCGGGCGGGCAGCAATTCAGCGTGCTTCAATGAGGCCGCCGGAATTCACCGGCGGAAACCGCACTGGTGCCGCCTGGAGTTGCCGTCGTGATGGTCGAGCTTCAATGAGGCCGCCGGAATTCACCGGCGGAAACCGGCGCAGCGATAAGAAGGCGATGACGCAGATTACCTGGCTTCAATGAGGCCGCCGGAATTCACCGGCGGAAACAGCGTCTCCCTTCTTGTTTGATCCTCCTGCAAGAGTTTCGCTTCAATGAGGCCGCCGGAATTCACCGGCGGAAACCGAAGGCCAGCACGCCTGATGAGTACCGCGCGGCCGTCCGGCTTCAATGAGGCCGCCGGAATTCACCGGCGGAAACTTCCTGGTCTCCAACGAATCGGAGTCCGGCGACCCGCTTCAATGAGGCCGCCGGAATTCACCGGCGGAAACCATTTGACGCAAAGGGAGTTGTTGAGCTACACGTTTCAGCTTCAATGAGGCCGCCGGAATTCACCGGCGGAAACTTGGAGACGATGGGCGCGCCAGCTCGACCGAGCAGCTCGCTTCAATGAGGCCGCCGGAATTCACCGGCGGAAACACCCGGCGCATGAGCCCGCGGTATCCGCCCCATTGCTCGCGCTTCAATGAGGCCGCCGGAATTCACCGGCGGAAACGCAGTCAGAGGTGGATGAACGGAGTGCGGCGGCCAGGGTGCTTCAATGAGGCCGCCGGAATTCACCGGCGGAAACAACGTCCAGAACCTCCGGGTCCAGAGCACGTTCAGCGCGGCTTCAATGAGGCCGCCGGAATTCACCGGCGGAAACCACCAGGAGAAAGACGTTTGAATTATGTAATTTACACGCTTCAATGAGGCCGCCGGAATTCACCGGCGGAAACAAAAACCAAATCGTCTCGCTCATCCACAACCACACGGTTGCTTCAATGAGGCCGCCGGAATTCACCGGCGGAAACAAGATGAGGCGATAACCAATGCCCGACGAAGAGACTCTGGCTTCAATGAGGCCGCCGGAATTCACCGGCGGAAACGCTCGGCCCTGGCGTCCGTACGCTCCGCTATCCAAGCTGCTTCAATGAGGCCGCCGGAATTCACCGGCGGAAACACGCGCCCGGGCGGACCGGCTCCACCACGCTGGAATGCCCTGCTTCAATGAGGCCGCCGGAATTCACCGGCGGAAACGATGAAATGAAAACTCTGTTGACCATCACTCGGCATCGAGGCTTCAATGAGGCCGCCGGAATTCACCGGCGGAAACGACGCGGTAAAGGTGCTGCCGTCCGGGAACAACCTCGCTTCAATGAGGCCGCCGGAATTCACCGGCGGAAACGCCCGCGCCATCGCCGAAAACTGGGACCAGCTCCAGGCGCTTCAATGAGGCCGCCGGAATTCACCGGCGGAAACAGCCCGCGCCGTCGCCGCGAACTGGGACCAGCTCCAGGCGCTTCAATGAGGCCGCCGGAATTCACCGGCGGAAACCCACCCGAAGCCGCCCGCCGCCGCCCGGCCTCGGAATGCTTCAATGAGGCCGCCGGAATTCACCGGCGGAAACCCACTAATGGGATTCACCCTCTCGGACCTGCCCACGCTTCAATGAGGCCGCCGGAATTCACCGGCGGAAACGCGTTTTGAAACTCGTCCAGTGCTTCTGCTCTATTTTCACGCTTCAATGAGGCCGCCGGAATTCACCGGCGGAAACATGCTGATCGGGGCCTTCGCATGGGGCGAGGGCATGGTCGCTTCAATGAGGCCGCCGGAATTCACCGGCGGAAACGTCTTGCCGTTTCTGTTCCCTGTACCGCTCAGGGTGGCGCTTCAATGAGGCCGCCGGAATTCACCGGCGGAAACGCCGTCGCCGAGCGCGACGCCGCCATCGCCGCCGGCGAGGCTTCAATGAGGCCGCCGGAATTCACCGGCGGAAACTCCCGGTGAACCTGTACGCAAGTCGAACGGCACATGGATGCTTCAATGAGGCCGCCGGAATTCACCGGCGGAAACCGCGGCGCGTCTGCGTCAGCGGTTGCCCGGCGCACTGGGCTTCAATGAGGCCGCCGGAATTCACCGGCGGAAACATTTACGCGCCGGAGGGACGCATAATCCGAACATATGCTTCAATGAGGCCGCCGGAATTCACCGGCGGAAACAAGGGGAGAACCAGGTGCCGCCCGGCCCCGCCTCTCCCGCTTCAATGAGGCCGCCGGAATTCACCGGCGGAAACTATGGTGGGTGGCGGACGCCGATAGCATCCGATTGGGGGCTTCAATGAGGCCGCCGGAATTCACCGGCGGAAACCTGCTGGTTGAGCTCGGGGGGCTCGCCTGGATCATGATCGCTTCAATGAGGCCGCCGGAATTCACCGGCGGAAACGGCAACCGAGCCGGGAATGCCGGGGCGGCTGAACACGCTTCAATGAGGCCGCCGGAATTCACCGGCGGAAACAACTGATGGAGCGCAGCCTGCGAAGGTTGAGGCTCACCGAGCTTCAATGAGGCCGCCGGAATTCACCGGCGGAAACGTTGCCTGCCGTGCGGTGGAACCGAGGCGGTGGCGTGCTTCAATGAGGCCGCCGGAATTCACCGGCGGAAACGCCGAGCCGGTCGGTGCGCCATTGGTCGGTCTGCGGCTCGCTTCAATGAGGCCGCCGGAATTCACCGGCGGAAACCCCCGTCACCATAGGCGGCATGGCGAAGGAAACCACGGCGCTTCAATGAGGCCGCCGGAATTCACCGGCGGAAACTGGCGCCGCTTCCGGGCGCACGTCACGGACCGCGGGCTGCTTCAATGAGGCCGCCGGAATTCACCGGCGGAAACAACCTGCATACCTCCGCCGATCCGCTCGAACAGCCGCGGCTTCAATGAGGCCGCCGGAATTCACCGGCGGAAACACGGGGTGCGGCGGGGTGCGTCAAGTGGGCTATCGCACGCTTCAATGAGGCCGCCGGAATTCACCGGCGGAAACTTCCGGCTCGGCGCGCATCGCGGCGGCGCCTGCCGTGCTTCAATGAGGCCGCCGGAATTCACCGGCGGAAACGCGACACCATGAGGAGGGTGTGATGGCAAGGAACAGGGGGCTTCAATGAGGCCGCCGGAATTCACCGGCGGAAACACTCGCGCGGCGAGCACAACTGGGAGATTCACAACGTGCTTCAATGAGGCCGCCGGAATTCACCGGCGGAAACACCGTTGCCGTGGTCGAGACGCTGAACAGCAAGGTTCCGGCGCTTCAATGAGGCCGCCGGAATTCACCGGCGGAAACCTCCTCGGCGGCGACGGTAGTCGCCTGACTGCGGGCGCTTCAATGAGGCCGCCGGAATTCACCGGCGGAAACTTGGTTTCGGTGGCGGGTGTCCGCCGGTGGTCTGGTCGGCTTCAATGAGGCCGCCGGAATTCACCGGCGGAAACGACAAGGTCGACTTGATCGCTGAGGCGCTAGTCGCAGCTCGCTTCAATGAGGCCGCCGGAATTCACCGGCGGAAACCGGCAATCCTGTCGGCGATCGGCCTCGCCGACAAGAGGCTTCAATGAGGCCGCCGGAATTCACCGGCGGAAACATCATGGGCCGCCCGCGAACTGATGGAGCGCAGCCTGCGCTTCAATGAGGCCGCCGGAATTCACCGGCGGAAACCCCTGAACGTCGTCAGTGCTGATCACGTCCGCCTTAAGCGCTTCAATGAGGCCGCCGGAATTCACCGGCGGAAACCAGCAGGTTCCTGGAGTCAGGGCCGCGGTCATCAGCCCGGGCTTCAATGAGGCCGCCGGAATTCACCGGCGGAAACACCCCAGGGCGGAAACGGAGGCGGAGGCACTACTGGCGTGCTTCAATGAGGCCGCCGGAATTCACCGGCGGAAACACGTCGCGTTGACCTATGTCAAGCCGGCGCAGTTCGATGCTTCAATGAGGCCGCCGGAATTCACCGGCGGAAACACCGGCGCGCCGATGCTCACGTTCGCCCACCACCACGCCTGCTTCAATGAGGCCGCCGGAATTCACCGGCGGAAACG
>JAPPGB010000049.1 GCA_028821475.1 Spirochaetaceae bacterium | reverse complement strand
CGCCTGCTCCAGGTAACGGACGCCGCCGTGCACGAGCTTGGTGCTGCGGCTGCTGGTGCCGCTGCCGAAGTCGGCGCGCTCCACCAGCGCCACCCGCAGGCCGCGGGTGGCGGCGTCGAGCGCGCTGCCGCAGCCGGTGGCGCCGCCGCCGATCACCAGCAGGTCGAAGCGCTCCTCCTGCAGCCTGCGCAGATGGTCGGCGCGCTTCATTCGTCTTTCGCCGGCGCCGGCCGGCGGCACCGCCGGTCGGCACTCTCCGGCGCTCGTCCGGGCGGTGCGCGACCGTCCCGCGGCAGCACGCTACCCGGCAGCGGCGGTGGATGTTGCCGCCGGGCGGGAGCGTGTGCGCTGTACCGCGTCGGCCCAGCCGGCGAGCAGTTCCTCGCGGCGGGCGGCCTTCATGCGCGGCTCGAAGCGCCGCTCGGCGCGCCACAGGTCGGCGGCGGCGGAGCGGTCCGGCCACAGGCCCACCGCCAGGCCGGCCAGCAACGCGGCGCCCCAGGCGGTGGTCTCCAGGTTGACCGGGCGCACCACCGGCAAATCGAGCAGGTCGGCCTGCAACTGCAGCAGCAGGTTGTTGGCAGCGGCGCCGCCGTCCACGCGCAGCTCGCTCAGCGGGGTGCCCAGGTCGCGCTCCATGGCGCGCACCACGTCCACCACCTGGCAGGCGATCGCCTCCAGCGCCGCCCGCGCCAGGTGCGCCCGGCCACTGCCGCGCGTCAGTCCCGTTACGGTGCCGCGCGCATCCTGGTCCCAGTAAGGCGCGCCCAGCCCGGCGAACGCGGGCACCAGGTAGACACCGCCGGTGTCGGGCACCGACGCGGCCAGCGCCTCCACTTCCGGCGCGCCGGCGATCAGCCCCAGGCCGTCGCGCAGCCACTGCACCACCGCGCCGCCCATGAATACGCTGCCCTCCAGGGCATACTCGCGCCGCCCGGCCATCTGCGACGCCACGGTGGTCAGCAGCCGGTTGGCGGAGCGTGGCGCTTCGGCGCCGGTGTGGGCGAGCAGGAAGCACCCGGTGCCGTACGTGTTCTTGGCCAGCCCCGGCGCGAACAGCGCCTGCCCCACCGAGGCCGCCTGCTGGTCGCCCGCAATACCGGCCAGCGGCACCGTTCCGTCGAGCAGCCCGATCAGTTCGCCGTACACCGCCGACGAGTCGCGCACCTCCGGCAGCAGCGCCGCCGGTACGTCGAGCAGGCCGAGCAGCTCCTCGTCCCAACGGCCGCGGTGGATGTCGTACAGCAGCGTGCGGCTGGCATTGGTGGCGTCGGTGAGATGCATGGCGCCGCCGCTGAGGCGGAACGCCAGCCAACTGTCGATGGTGCCGAATGCCAGTTCACCGTCCGCGGCGCGCGCGCGGGCGTCCGGCACGCGGTCCAGGATCCAGGCCAGCTTGGTACCGGAGAAGTAGGCGTCCAGCACCAGCCCGGTGCGCCGCTGGAACAGCTCGCCGTGACCGGCCGCCTCCAACTCCGCCACCATCCCGCTGGTGCGGCGGTCCTGCCACACGATGGCCGGGTGAATCGGCGTGCCGGTACGCCGCTCCCACACCACGGTGGTCTCGCGCTGGTTGGTGATGCCCACGGCGGCCACCTCGGCCGGCCGGCAGCCGGCGTCCGCCACCGCCTGCCGCGCCACGGCGACCTGGCTGGCCAGGATCTCCTCCGCGTCGTGCTCCACCCACCCCGCCTGCGGGAACATCTGCCGAAACTCCTGCTGCGCCACCGCCACCACGGCCCCGGCGGCATCGAACAGCAGCGCGCGCGAACTGGTGGTGCCCTGGTCGAGGGCCAACACGAACCTGCCCATGGCGCAGCCAACCTAATCCCGCGCGCCGCCCGCGGCAACCCCACCGGCGGCGGCACGTGGCGGCACGTGGCGGAATCCGGCGATGCACCGACAGCGGCGAGGCACCCGTCTGTCGCAGGCCGGTCGCGGCAGCGGCCCCGGCGTGACATTGACGGCGGGCAGCGTCGCTGACGACTATAGGGAGGACACGCCCGGCGGCGCCAGCCACCGCATCGCGCGCCGCACCGCACAAGGAGAAATCAGCACATGAGCAAAGTACGCGTCGGATTCAACGGCATGGGCCGCATCGGCAAGAACGTGATGCGGGTCATCGTCTCCAAGCTGAACGACCGCTTCGAGATCGTGGCCGGCAACGACCTGGTGCCGGCGTCCGACATCGCCGCCAGCCTGCCCAAGGACGCGGTGTACGGCCGCTTCCCGGCCGCGGTGGAGCAGACCGCCGACAACAGGATCCGGGTCGGCGACCACGAGCTCACCATCTACGCCGAGATGGACGCGTCCAACGTGCCGTGGGGCGACCACGGCGTCGACATCGTGTTCGAGTGCACCGGCTTCTACCTGACCACCGAGAAGGCCGGCGCCCACCTCGCCGGCGGCGCGGGGCGCGTCATCGTGTCCGCACCCTGCAACGACGACACCGACACCGTGGTGGTGGGCGTCAACCACGACATCCTTACCCCCGAGCACAAGATCGTCTCCAACGCGAGTTGCACCACCAACTGCCTGGCGCCGATGACGCGCGCCGTCGACCTGAGCTACCCGGTCAAGGGCGGCCTGATGAGCACCACCCACGCCGCCACCGCCACCCAGAAGGTGGCCGACACGTTCGGCGGCGGCAAGAACCGCGCCACCCTCAACAACGTGATCCCGGCCAGCACCGGCGCCGCGGTGGCGGTCGGCAAGGTGCTGCCGCACCTCAACGGCAAGCTCAACGGCACCGCGCTGCGCGTGCCCACCGACACCGGCAGCGTGGTGGAAGCGGTCTACCAGATCGACGGCACCCCGTCCAAGGAGGAACTGGTCGCCGCGCTCGCCGCCAACGCCGACCAGATCAACGGCTCCACCCTGCTCGGCGAAGTGATCACCGTCAACGACTACTACGAGTGCTCCCGCGACTGCGTCGGCGAGCCGTTCTCGTCGATGGTGTCGGACAGCCCGCTGGTGGTGCCGGTCGACGACTCAGCCTCCCTCGTCAAGCTGACCAGCTTCTACGACAACGAAATGGGCTTCAGCCACCGCATGGCCGAACTCGCCCTCATCTTCGCCGCCGCCTGACCGCCTCGGGCGGCGACTGCTCCACGGTCACGCGCCGGTTTTGAGGTCCGCGTAGATTTCGGGGGGCGCGGCGAAGCGCAGCCCGGCGTCGCGGGCGCGGGCGATGAGGTCGGCGATCCACCCGCACCGCGCGGCGAACTCCCGCTTCGTCGCGGTGCCGTGATCGTGACTGCACAGGTTCCAGAACCAGCCGTTGCGCGCCGTCTCCTCGACCATGGCGAACAGGTAATCCTGGTAGGAGTCGCCGTATGAGCGATCGTCGAACCGGTCCCAGTAGAAGCGGTCCTGGTAGCCCTGGATGCCGAGTTCCAGGATCTCGGGAAATCCCTGGTCGCTGAAGAAGAACGGCTGTTCGGAAAACGGCGTCGGCTGGCAGTCGCGGTAGTCGCGCGCGTTGGTGCGCACCCAGCGGATGCCGTTGTCGCGCAGGATCTGCAGAATGTCCGGGCGGTCCGCCAGCCCGCGGTAGTAGCCCCAGGGCCCGGTCAGCCCCCGACAGTCCACCCCGAGCAGCTCCCTGATGACTCGCTGCGCCCGCGCGACCTCGGCGGCGATCTGCTCCAGCGTGCCGCCCGCCTTGAAGAAATTGGGCGCCGCGCCGTGTACCGGCCGGCCGTCGCCGGGCGTCATGTAGACGCTCTTGAGCAGCACGTGGCTGTAGGTGTGCTGCGCGACCGTGACCAGGGGACTGTGCATGCAGGTGCGGATCGCATCCGTGCACCGCTCGACCGTCTCGCCGGTGAGGTAGATGGTCCATGGCACGCCGAACCGTTCGTGCAGCTCGGCGGCGCCCTCCAGGAACCCCACCGAGTCCTGCGACGCCATCTCCACGTCGTACCCGAACAGCATCGTTCCGCTCATGGCCGGGTTACCGTCGCTGCCGTCGCTGCCGGCGCCGGTCAGCCGGTGCGGCGGCGGGCGGCCTGCTCGCGCAGGCGCCGGCGGGCGCCGTCCCAGGAGGCGTAGTCGCCGAGGGTCCGCGGGTGGTTGCTGCGCACCACGAGGGGTGGGCGGCCGCTGCGGTCGAGCGCGGCCTGCAGGGCGCGGTCGCCGATGCGCTCGGGCTCGCTTTGCTCGCGGTAGCCGGGGGTCTCCCGGAAGCGCACGTCGACGCTCCAGCGCACGCCGTCGCCGTGGTTCACGTCGCTGCCGTGAAAGGTGAGGTTGTGGAACGCCAGGAAGTCGCCGCAGCGCATCGGCTCCGGGACCGGCGTGCCGCGCCGCGTTACGTCTTCGAAGCTCACCATGTTGTGGTCGGCGCGGCGCGCGCCCGGCAGCAGGCCCCACTTGTGGCTGCCGGGAATGAGCTGCAGGCAGCCGTTGTGCTCGTCCACGTCGACCAGCGGGATCCACACCGAGATCACCAGGATGTGGCCGGTTTCGGGGCCGTAGTATTGGCTGTCCTGGTGCAGCGGAAAGGCGGTGTTGGTGCGGCCGGGCAGCTTGGGGCGCAGGTGGTAGTCGCCGTTGAAGGAAATCTCCTCGCCGAGCAGCGGCTGCAGGGCGTCGAGGATCGCCTCGTGCCGCACCAGCGCGTACAACTCCGGCGAGAACAGGAACGTGTTCCAGGAGCGCATGCGCGATTCCGCGTCGCGGTACAGCAGCGCCAGCCGCCGCTCGAAGGAGGCGCCGGCGTGGATCGACCCGATGGCTCCCTCGGCGTGCAGCACGCGCGCATGAGCATCGACGTTGCGGTCGATGAGGTCGCGGATCGGCTGCAGCACCGAGTCGGGCAGCGCGCCACGCACGATGAAGTAGCCGTCGTTCTCGAATTGCTCGGTAGGGGAGGTTGCCATCCGGGTCTCCGCGACGACAGATCTTACCACCACGCATCGCCGCGCGGGTAGCCCCGGGTTTGCCCTCCGCGCGTCATGAACGTCCACCTCGACGGGCAGGTGCTCACGCACGGGCAGCGGGACGACGAATTGGTACGGCAGATTGCAGAGGACGCCCAGTAGACCTCCTTTGCGGAGGTCGATGAGGCAGGACGCGTCGTTGACGACGCACCTCATTCGGTCGGCGGACCGCTGATGCGCCGTTCGACGGAGTCGAGGGACTCGTTGAGAAGCGTAGCGGCACGTACGGGCGAGATCAGCCCTTCGCCAACGGCGCGGGCGACAAGACGCTTGAAACGCCGGGGCTTTTCGAAGGCGGCAAACCCGTGGTCGGACGGGATAGGTTCGGGTTCCGTCTTACGCCAGGAGCGGGCGAAAGTCGCGAATGCCTGCTGGACGGTGGCGGGAGGCAGGACGCCGACCTGTCCAAGGCGCATCAGCATGGTCGCCGCCGACACGCCGTAGGTGTGCTTGAGGCGGATCATTTCGTAGTAGGTAATGCGGCGACGGTTGGCGCCGACTTCCCCCAGGAGACGCTGGCGCGGGACGAGAAAGGCACCAGCGAAGCGATTCATTGCCGTCTCCAGCGAGATTGCCGGGTTGCCGATGGATCGGATGATCCTATGTGCGAGCTCGTGAGCAAGGGTGAAGCGTTTTCGCTCGACATTGATCCGGTTCGAAACCACGACGGCCTCGGCGACCGGCTCACCGCCCCGGATGACGTGACAAACCAATCCATTGACGCGCTCGGGAAGGTCGGCTACGACCACCTTGATACCCTCGGTTTCGAGAAGTTCGCAGAGGCTGGATACAGGACCCATGCCAAGGCACCATGCCTCGCGGAGTTCGTCGGCCTTGGCGTCGATCTGGGCTTCCGTCGCGACAGTGCGGCGGTGCTACCCCCTGCGATTGGAGTGATCCAAGATTACAGCACTAATCCGATTTGGACGGCGCCGGGTCGCCAGCGATTCTCCGACGAAGCAACACCACGACATCCATCACCTCCGCAGGGAGCGGCTCTAGTTCTTCCCCAAGTTCCGCCCGAATGGCATGCCAGAGTGGTTCCATCGATTCGACCAAACCTACGTCCTCCATAATCCGCTTGACCCGCCGGCCATAACCCGCAGCAGCTGCCCCGATCAATGAAATCAAGACATCCGCGCCGGCCCTTCCTTTCATCTCGCCGGCGTCGAACCCAAAAGCTTGTTCGACTCGGTCCAACGCCTCCGCCCAATTCCCTCGCTGAGCAAGCACATTGGCAAGCGTGAGAAGTGCAACGCGATTGTCGGAGTTCAACTCAACAGCCCGCGCGGCGAGTTTTTCGGCCTCAGACAAATTTTCAGGAGTCGTTTTCCAAAGAACGCTACGTACCCAATACGCGCAGGCAACAGGATGACTATTATCGACCTCAGTCGCCCTTTCAAATGTGGCCTCTGCTTCGCTGTACCGTTTCTGGTCAATCAGGATACCTCCACCCAAAGCAAGCGTATCGGCAGCCGTAGTCATCACCTCCTGAGGATCATCACGGCGCAGGTACCTTCCAACTTGACTCCATGCGGTTTCGAGTCCATCGAATCTACCTTGTGATGACTCCGACAACCATTTTCCCCCCAGAGCGATTATAGCGAGTCTCCGAACATCAGGAGCATCATCGAAAGACACATAGTTCAGTATCAGGTTGCAGGATTCCTCAAGTTCCTTATCCCTCTCAAGATTGGCGAGTACAATACAGTTTGTTGTCAGTGCTCTAACCGCAAGTCTTCGGAGGTGTTCAGGATCATCCAACTGCACGTAGTCCACGGTACGTCTCCGTTCAGCAATGGCACGTTCATCTTGTCTAAGGCCGGTAAGGACTGCCGCAGCAGCGGTGAGCGCTTCCACCGCCGCACGACGCGCGAGCACGTGGTCCTTCTGACGGAAGAATCTCAGCGTACGGAGCAATACAGGGACGGCCTCTTCGCTCCTCCGTAGTTCTATGAGCAGGCGTCCCTTCGCCCAAGATGCGAGGCCGCCAGCACAACGCGACACCATGGTCATCTCTTCAGAGAAGGATTCGACCGCTACTTTCTCGATCATCGTCAGCGCCTCAGATGGTCCTTTGAGTGCCCCAATCGTAACACCATTCAACACAGTAAAAAGATCTATCCAGTCGGAATTGTTGCGTGTCGAGACATTCTCTGTCGCTGATTCGATAGCTGACAGAGCATCTTCATAGCGGTGCCCACGAATCAATATCGTACCAAGCCGAAGCCATAATCCGGCATCTCGTGGTCGATGCTCCAACTCTCGTCGCAGGATCTGTTCTGCCTCCGAGATCCTACCCTGCTTGACGAATTCGCTCGTTTGGTTGAACCATCGACTATCGACTTCGTCTGATGTCCGATCCGCAAACGCAGTTTCGATATCGTTAAGGAGCGTCGATCGTGCGCCAAATCGCTCGACAATGATGTCAACTGCTTGGCTCCGCCAGTTGTTACGTCCGGGAAACTCCTGGTCTGCGGCGACATGCGGAGCTAACACCATCAGCCAATCGGCCAGATCATCCGCGTGCACTGCACTAGCACTGAGTTTCGAGAGTGCCGAAGAATACATCGTCCTCATACCGGAGGAACCAAAAAGGTCGTGAAGAAACGCCACCAGTCGTTCGAGGCGGACGCGACCTGAGCGTGAGAAACGAAGCAGGTAGTAGATGTTGTAGAATCGGTCGCTGACGTCGTATCGTGCACGCTTGCTGCGCGGCAAATGAACCTCGCGTGCGTACCCCTTATCTACCAGTTGCTTGAGTTGAGCGCTGGCATGAGAGGAAGTCAGCCTTGCCGCAGCCGCCACCTCCTTAGCCAGAAGCGGCCTCCATCCTTCGGATAGACAGTGGAACACCTTCCGTGACTGGCCCGGCAAATCCTCGATCCTTGCTTTGAAGTAGGGAGTCTGCTCATCGATCAGTCGTTCCAGATCCTCCAAGGCTGATCCGAGTGGCGACTCGATCAACAACCGGCAAGCAAGTCCCAACAGACGGGGATTTCCGCCGGTGAGCTGCCGGATAGTCTCAAGGCGACCGTACTCGACTCTTAACAACTCAGGGGCTTCTGGTCCGCGATAAGGGCTTCCGGTTGTCTCCAAGATCTTACGAGCCTCCTCCTGTCCGACACCCTTCAATTTGAAGACACGGAAGAACTCATAGAGGGGCTCTCCGTATCCGCCAATCGCTTCGAAAAATGAATTCGCGGAGCCCAGCAGCAGAATTTCCGGGCGCTCGATCAGGGTAGCACGCAGGCTGTGGATCTGCCGCTCATCATGGATCTGACCGATCACTGCGTCGAGGTTCTCGACAAACAAGATCAGCCGTTTGCCATTGCCCTGGCTGAAGTCCATGAGTTCAGCAAGTGCGTATGCTGAGGCTCGTTCCAGGTCCAGCTCGTCTCTGATAAACGACTCCGCTCGTTCCTCCCAGTGCGGGTCTCCGGTGGCCGCGGCCAGATGGCGCAGAGCGTGAATCCAGAATTCGGCCAAGCTGGTGATGCCGTAGCTCTCCTCATCGAACGCAACGGGCTGCCAGCGCCGGCATAGCTCCGGGTCGTCCTCGATCGCGTAAAGGAACCGCAAGCCGAGCGTGGTCTTCCCCATACCGCGAGGACCGATGAGCAGCATGTGTTGGCATGGCCGGTCCGGCTTCTGCCCACCGATCACACGGAGCATCTCGGCGAGGGTGTCTGCGCGCGCGACGAACGACGCTTTCAGTTCGTCGCGGGTCAGGTGGGCTGGGTTGTAGATACGCCGCCGTATCGCCATCAGCCTCTTCCGAGGTGTTTCCGCCACCACACCCGCAGCAGGTTTGAGCGAAAGACTACACGGCTGTCCTCCTCCTTCAGGTAACCGTCGGCCTTTAGATCGCGCAGCACCGGCTGGAAGGGTGGCACAACTCCCCTATTCCTGCGGCCAAGGTCTGACAGGCGGACGCCCTCGCGGGTGCTGCAGGCAAGGCTGAGGATGGAATGCGCAATCTCCCGCTCGCGCTCATCGAGCGCAAATTCAAGGCGCTTCTCGTAGTGATCCAGATGAGCGGTTCCGCTCTCACCGGCGAGTTGCTCTTCGAAACAACGATCTATCGTTTCGCTGGACACCAGCGAGGCGTCTCCTCGACACACATCGCGAAGCGCCGACACAAAGAGTTGCACGTGGTACGGAACAGGGTCGACGAGCAAGTCAAGGATGCGACCGATCGAGTGGTCGTCGAGCGGGAAGTCTATGTCTCGACCGAGTACTTCGAGGAACTCCACGGCGATGGAACGCTGCCAAGAGTCCACTCGGAATGGTACGAGGTCGTTGATCGATGCCGTGAGTCCGACGCGCCGCAGCACTCCCTCCAGCCCTATCGAGCCGCCCACAAGCGTGTGCACTGCGCCCCGCAACGACGCCTCCTGGCGCCGAGTTCCAGCATCAGGCTGGTCTTGCCAACACGCCGGGGCGCGAGCATCAGCACGTGCTCGCCCTGGTCGAAGTGCTCCCACAGGCGAGCAAGCTCGTAGTCTCGCCCGAAGAGGTCGTCGCCGACCACCGCCTGACCGATGATGTTCCTCACTCAACGCAAGATATTCGGCAATAGATTCTTTGGCAATAGATTCTTTGGCAATATGTCTATTGTTAGATTGGGAGTGGTTTCCGGTCCTGTCGCGAGCGGGCGGCCAGCGCAGGTTACCGGTTGCGGCGGAGGAGGAGGGCGAGGAGCCAGGCGGGGAGGCTGAGGAGGAGGGCGTAGATGACGATGGCGGCGGGGCCGAGCAGGCCGGCTACCAGGGTGGCGGCGACGGTGGCGACCGCCAGCACGGCCATCGCGATCCACGCGGTGATGCAAAAGCCCTTGCGGTGCAGCCGGCGGCAGGCGAGCGCCAGCGGCAGGCCGGCGGGGGCGACCGGCAGCAGCGACAGCAGCGCACGCGGCTCGGGCGGGACGCCCAGGCCGCGGATCAGGGCCGAGGCGACCACTCCCGCGGGCAGCCACAGGAGGGCGAGCAGGGAGAACAGGGGGCGCGGCACGCTAACCGATTCCGAACAGCTTGCCGGCCAGGCCCCAGCCGCTGATGCCGGCGAACGCCACCAGCACCAGCGCGGACAGCACCGCGCCGGCCAGCATCGGCAGCCGGGTGCGGTACGCGGGCGGCAGCTTGAAGTTGAGGTACAGCGCCGCCAGCATCACCATTGCGATCGACAGGTTCGCCAGCAGGAAGCCGGCGACCTGGGTGAGGATGTCGAACGGGACGTCCAGCCAGACGATCGAGAAGGTGGTCACCAGCAGGTAGCCGCACACCACCAGCTTGATGCGGTCGTAGTCCCACCTCCGCCGCGGGCTGATCGCCTGGCCGAACTCCTGCATCACGCGCGCGTAGATCTCCGGGAACGCCTGCAGCGTGCCCCACAGCGCGGCGATGATCGCCACGTAGTAGATCCAGATCAGCGAACCGTGGATGTTGCTCCACACGTGGCGCTGCTCGGTGAGCAGGCTCCAGCCGGTGAACCGGCTCTGCAGCGGGTACAGCACCGCGGCGCCGGACAGCATGAACGCCGCCGTCACGATGAACAGCACTACCGCCCCCATGCCGACGTCCCAGCGCAGCGGAGCGACGCTCGTGCGCACCAGCGCCACCTGCTCCGGCTCCTCGGGAAGGTAATCGATCGCCTCGTGCGCGAACGCGTGGCGGCGGAGCCCGTCGATGTCGCGGTGCGCGGTCATCCCCCAGCGGCGGATGCCGACCCAGTTGGCGTACACGACGTAGCCCATCACCGAACCGCCCACGTACGCGAACGCCGTCGCCATGGTGAGCAGGGGATTGTCCACCGCGTCGCGCGGCGCCCACTCCGGGAACTCCGGCACCTGCCCGAAGCTGACCGTGCCGAGCAGCGCCCGGCCCAGGTCGGGGCGCACCAGCAGCGTGCCGAGGATGGTGCCGGCGACCAGGATGCTGCAGATCACGATCTGCTGCTTCTCCAGCTTCTGGTACGACAGGCGCAGGCAGAACGCCAGGGCGAGCAGGATGAAGGCACAGGTGATCGCGTTTTCGTAGATCGGTTCCGGGATCGATGCCGGCAGCACGCCCCGCAGCAGGAAGTGGAACAGGTCGCCGCACGGCTTGGCGATCGGCACCCATGCCAGCGGCGCACCGATCATCTCCAGCGCAACGATGGCGACCAGCAGCCAGCCGCGCGGCCCCGGCAGCCGCACCAGCCGGTGGCCGATGTGCTCGCCGCTGACCGCCGTGTAGCGGCCGAGCAGGTAGGTCACGAACACGCCCTTGACCACGCAGCTCAGCAGCACCAGCCACAACAGGCCGTAGCGCGCCCACGCGCCGGCGCGCACCACCACGATCGTCTCGCCGGCGCCGATGCTGACCGAGGCCACGATTGCCGCCGGCCCGAACACCGCCAGCAGCCCGACCAGCTTGCGGGCCGACCACGGCTGCGCCAACGCTCCGTCAAGCGGGGGCGCCGCGAACTTCCCGGCTTCGCGGTCGTGGCCCGCCGACCCAGCCTGACTCATGACGGCGGTCATCCTACCACGTGTCCGGCTGTCAACTTCAGCCGCACCCCGGGCCGCGCTGACCGGGACGACGCCTGCGGCGCGTACGGCGCGAGGCCGCTGCTTGAGCTCATGGCGGCGCGTACGGCAGCCGCCGTGCGGTCTTCGAGTCGCCACGCCGGCAAACGCGCTACGTGCCGGTTGTGCCGGTTGTGCCGGTTGTGCGGGCTGTCCGGGCTGCGTGAGTTCACCGCCGCGCCGGGCAAGCGTTATATTGCGGCCATCATGTTGCAGAAAGGCGATCCCGCTCCCGATTTCTCCCTGAGCGACCAGGACGGCAACGTCCACACCCTCGCCGGCTACCGCGGCAGGAAGCTCCTGATCTACTTCTACCCGCGCGCCGACACCCCCGGCTGTACCCGCCAGTCGTGCGCCGTGCGCGACGCGCGCAACGAACTGGCCAGCCGCAACCTGGCCGCGGTCGGCGTCAGTCCCGACGTGCCGGAGGATCAGAAGAAGTTCGACGACAAGTTCGATCTCGGCTTTCCGCTGCTCGCCGACGCCGAACACAAGGTGGCCGAGGCGTACGGCGCGTGGGGTGAGAAGAAGATGTACGGGCGCACCTCGATCGGCATCAAGCGCTCCTCGTTCCTGGTCGACGAGCAGGGCAACCTGGAAGGGGTGTGGTACAACGTCCGACCCGAGGCGACCGTGCCGAAGGCGCTGCAGCAGGTCGACGGCTGACTCCGCCGGCGCCCCGTCCCGAGCCACCGAGCGAGCCGTGTCCGCACTGACCGAGTCTCCCGCGTGGCGTGACCTGGCCGCGCACCGGCGCGCCATCAACCGCCGCCACATGCGCGAGCTGTTCGCCGCCGACGCCGGCCGCTTCGACCGCTTTTCGTTGCGCTTCGAGGAGATCCTGTTCGACTACTCCAAGAACCGCGTCACCGGCGAATCGATGGAGCTGCTCGTCGCCCTCGCGCGCCAGGCCGGCGTGCCCGCCGCCATCGAGGCGATGTTCGGCGGCGCCAGGATCAACACCACGGAGCACCGCGCGGTGCTGCACGTGGCGCTGCGCAACCGTTCCAACCGGCCCATCCTGGTGGACGGCGCCGACGTGATGCCGGAAGTGAACCGGGTGCTCGGCCAGATGCGCTCGTTCAGCGAGCGGGTCCGTTCCGGCGCCTGGCGCGGCTTCGGCGGGGATGCGATCACCGACGTGGTCAACATCGGCATCGGCGGGTCGGATCTCGGTCCCAAGATGGTTGCCGCCGCCCTCACGCCCTACGCCGCCGCCCACCTGCGCGTTCACTTCGTCTCCAACGTCGACGGCACCGACATCTGCGAGACGCTGCAGGCGCTCGACCCCGCCACCACGCTGTTTCTGATCGCCTCCAAGACCTTCACCACTCAGGAAACGATGACCAACGCCGCATCGGCCCGCGAGTGGCTGCTGCAGGCCGCACCGGACGAGGGCGCGATCGCCCGCCACTTCGCCGCCCTGTCCACCAATGCGGAGGCGGTGGCCGCGTTCGGCATCGACACCGACAACATGTTCGAGTTCTGGGACTGGGTCGGCGGGCGCTATTCGCTGTGGTCGGCAATCGGCCTGCCGGTCGCCATCGCCATCGGCATGGACCGGTTCGAGGAGCTGCTCGCGGGCGCCCACGCGGCGGACGAGCACTTCCGCAGCGTACCGCTCGAACGCAACATTCCGGTGATCATGGCGCTGCTCGGCATCTGGTACCGCGACTTCTTCGGCGCCGCCACGCACGCCGTCCTGCCCTACGACCAGTATCTGCGCCACTTCGCCGACTACCTGCAGCAGGGCGACATGGAGAGCAACGGCAAGAGCGTCGACAAGGCCGGGCGTGCGGTCGACTACGGCACCGGACCGGTGATCTGGGGCCAGCCGGGCACCAATGGCCAGCACGCCTTCTACCAGCTCATCCACCAGGGCACGGAGCTGGTGCCGTGCGACTTCCTGGCGCCGGCGCAGAGCCACAACCCGCTCGGCCGCCACCACGACATCCTCATCGCCAACTTCCTGGCCCAGACCGAGGCGCTGATGCGCGGCCGAACCACCGCCGAGGCGCGCGCCGAGCTGACCGGCGCCTCCGTTTCGGGGCCGGACCTGGAGGTGCTCGCCGCCGCCAAGACGTTCGCCGGCAACAGGCCGACCAACACGTTCCTGTTCCGGCAGCTCACCCCGGCCACCCTGGGCGCGCTCATCGCCTTCTACGAACACAAGATCTTCACCCAGGGCGTGATCTGGAACATCAACTCGTTCGACCAGATGGGCGTGGAACTCGGCAAGCAACTGGCGGCGGCCATCCTCCCGGCGCTGACCGGCGGAGCCCCGGAAGCCGACCGCGGCGCCGGCCATGATTCGTCGACCGGCGGCCTGATCCGCGCCTACCGGCAGCTTCGCGGTCAAGGCGCATAGGGCCGGGGATCGGCAACAGATCGCGAACCTGGGACGCGTCAGGACCACGGGAGGAACCAGTATCATGATCGACATTCGCCACGCACTCGCCCGCACGCCGATGCTGCTGCTCGTGCCGCTGCTGCTGGCGGCGCTGGCAGATCCCGCCGCCGCCAAGGATCCGAGCTATATCGGTACGCTGCACACGGTCGGCACCGCCGCCGATGGCGCCACCGCGCGCGGCACCGTGTTCCTGGACGCCGACCGCGACTCGATGCTGGATCGCGGCGAGCGAGGGGTCGCCGGGGTGCTGGTCTCCAACGGGCGCGAGGTGGTGGCCACCGGCGCCGACGGCCGCTACGAGATTCCCGCCTACGACGACATGAACCTGTTCATCACCAAGCCGGCCGGGCACGCCGTTCCGGTCAGCGAGGAGATGGTTCCACGCTTCGCCTACATCCACAAGGTGGCCGGCTCGCCGCCGCTGCGCTACGGCGGCATCGAGCCCACCGGTCCGCTGCCGCGGCAGATCAACTTCCCGCTGATCGAGGATCCGGTGGGCGACCGGTTTCAGTGCCTGGCGTTCGGCGATCCGCAGCCCTACACCAACCGGGAGGTCTCCTACGTGCGCGACACCGTCGGCAAGATGCTGGTGACGCGCGACACCTCCAAGGTGGAGTGCCTGCTGTTCGAGGGCGACATCATGGGCGACGACCTGTCGCTGTTCGGACGGTTCAAGAAGATCGTGGCCGCCGGCGGCGTGCCGCAGTACTACGTCGGCGGCAACCACGACCTGGACTGGGACGCGGAGCATGATGCGCACTCGTTCGACACGTTCCGCCGCGAGTGGGGGCCGGAGTATTACTCGTTTGACATCGGCCAGGTGCACTTCATCGTGCTCGACAACGTGCGCTACCCGTGCAACGGCATCGACGACCACGAGTTCTGCAATCCGGCACGCCGCCCCACCTACAACGGCGTAATCCACGACCGCCAGCTCACCTGGCTGCGCAACGACCTGGCACACGTCCCGGAGGACCGGCTGCTGGTGATCAACGCGCACATCCCGTTCGTGACCTACACCGACGCCACCGCGCAGAAACACCAGACCGACAACCTGGATGAGCTGTACGCGATCGTCGGCGACCGGCCGGCGCTCGGGTTGTCGGGCCACACCCACACTACCGAGCAGATCGTGCCGGGCGAGCACTTCGCCGGCTGGCAGGAGCACACCGGCACCGGTCCGGCGAAATTCCACCAGATCGTGACCGGCGCCGTGTCCGGCTCGTGGTGGGCCGGCGACCTGGACGAAGCCGGCATTCCGCACGCGACCCAACGGCTCGGAGCGCCGCGCGGCTACTACCAGCTCGACTTCGACGGCGCCGGCTACACCGACACCTACCTGACCTTCGGCGGCAGCCCCGACCGGCAGATGCACGCCTCGTTCAACACGCCGCGGTTCCGGAGCTGGGCCGAGGAGCTGTTCGCCTACGTCGACCAGCACGGCGCCCCCTCCGACGTGCTCCCGCCGGTCACCATCAACGACCTGGGAGACATGAACATGCTCACCCTGCGCGATTTGCGCGACGGCACCTGGGTGGCGGTGAACGTCTGGAACGGCTCGAAGGAGAGCACGGTAGCGATCTCGGTGGATGGCGGGCCGCCGATCGCCGCGGCGCGCACCCAGCCGGGCGAGGGCGAGGGTTCGCTGAGCGGAACCGAGTACGCCGACCCGTGGGCGGTGGCCGTGCAGTCGACCAACGGGCGCATGGCGGTGCGCAGCGCGCGCGGCGGCGACGACACGGCCGGATTCACCACCTGGCAGGGCGTGCGCTGGAGCGGGGTGGCCGGCCCGTTCCGCGGCTGGATGCTCGCCAGGCGCTCCAACCACCTGTGGCGCGCCGACCTGCCGGCCAGCCTGGGAACCGGCGTGCACACCCTCGAGGTGGTCACCACCGACCGCTACGGGCGCACGTTCCGCGACACCAGCACCTTCGAGGTGGTCGACCGCATCCCCGAAATGGGCTGGAACCGATGATTCCGGTAGTCTGCCGGTCTGCCGGATCGGATCGGCAGGCCTTGTGGTGAGAGCTGTGCCGCCTGACGCCGACGTGCGCTCGCCTCAGCGGACCGCGAGCACCACCTTGCCGATGTTGGCGTAGCGTTCCACCAGGTCGTGCGCCTGCTGCGCCTGCTGCACCGGCATCACCGCATGAATGACCGGCAGGATCTCGCGCGCCGCCACCGCGGCGCCGAAGTCGCGCTGAAAGCCGGCGCTGATGGCGGCCTTCTCGGCGGCGGAGCGCGCGCGCAGCACCGAGCCGATCAGGCGCTGCCGCTTGCGCATCAGGTCGCCGATGCGAAACTCGGCCACGTTGCCGCCGAGGGTGGCGATGAACACCAGCCGCCCGCGCTCGCGCAGCAGCCCGAGGTTGCGGGCCAGGTAGTTGGCCCCGACGCAGTCCAGGATCACGTCGACGCCGCCCGCCGCCGCGGCGATTTCCTCCTCCCACCGGCCGGCGGTGTGGTTGACCGCCACGTGGGCGCCGAGATCGCGGCACGCTGCCAGCTTTGGCTCCGAACGCGCGGTCACGCACACCGTGGCGCCGGCGTGGCGGGCGAGCTGGATGGCCGCCGTGCCGACGCCGCTCGCGCCGCCGTGAATCAGCACGGTCTCGCCCGCGGCCAGCCCCGCCTCCATGAACATGTTGACGTAGGCGGTGAGGAACACCTCCGGCAGCCCGCCGCCCTCGGTGAAGCTCAGCGCGTCCGGGAGCGGCATCAGGTAGCTCGGATCAGCCGCCACCGCCTCCGCGTAGCCGCCGCCGCCGAGTATGGAGTACACCCGGTCGCCGACCGCGAACCCCTGCGCCTGCGCGCCGACTGCCGCCACCTCGCCGGCCATCTCCAGACCCAGGTAGGGCGGCGCGCCGGGCGGCGGATCATAACCGCCGCGCCGCTGCGCCAGGTCCGCCCGGTTTACCGCCGTGGCGTGAATCCGTACCAACACCTCGTGCGGCTTCGCTTCCGGGTCCGCCACCTCGCGCCATTCCAGCGGCGCGCCGGCGCCGCCACCCACTACAATCGCATGCACCGGTTCAGCATATCGGCGCGCGGGCCCGCGTGCCAGACGCTATACTACTGACGTGGAACGACACGGTGGCCCTGCGACACCGGAGGCGAACCCGCGCGGCGCTTCCCGGCGGCCAATCGCACGGCGGCGCAGCAGCAGCGGACGCCGCATGATCCGCAACCTCGCCGTCCTGCTCGCGGTGTTTGCCGCGGCGGTCGTCGCCATGCTGTTGGCAAGCCCGCGCGCGCCGGCCCTGGCCCGCACCGGCCTGACGCGCCCGCAGCCCGAACCGAACGTCGCGCCGGAACCCCAGGCGGCGGTGGCGGTGCCGGGTGCCGGGGCGCCATGGCGAGTCGGGCTCCAGATCGGCCACCTCGACTCCGCACAACTGCCGGCTGAGCTGAGCCGCTTGCGCGGGTCGACCGGGGCGTACGCGGCGGGTGTCAAGGAGGTGGACGTCAATCGTGCCGTGGCGGAGGCCGCGGCCGAACTTCTGCAGGATGCCGGTGTCGACGTCACGGTGCTGCCGGCCACCGTCCCGCCCGGTTTCGCCGCCGACGCGTTCGTGTCGGTGCACGCCGACGGCAACCGCAACGCCGAGGTGCGCGGCTACAAGATTTCCCCCCCGTGGCGGGCGTCACCGGCATCGCGGAAGCTGGTCGCCGCCCTGCTCGAGCATTACGGTGCGTCGACCGGCCTGCCGCGAGACCTGAACGGCGTCACCTACCGGATGCGCGGCTACTACGCGTTCAACAGCTATCGCTACCGTCATGCAATCAGGTTGGACACCCCGGCGGCAATCCTGGAGATGGGCTATATCAGCAACGGCACCGATCGCGAGTACCTCCTCGCCCACCCCGAGGAGGCGGCCGCCGGGATGGTCGCCGGCATCCTCGCGTTCCTCGACCAGCGCGATCCGTTCGACCGCTGGGATACGATGCCGATCGACGCGATGATCCTGCGCGCACCCCGCACCGGGATCGCGCTCCACGCCGGGCCCGATCGCGCTTCCACCGTGCGCCTGCACCTGAGCCAGGGGGATACGCTCTATGCGCGTGGCGGCGTTGGCCACTGGTACGACGTGCGCGTACAGGGCAGCTACCGCCACTTCGGCTGGGTGCACGCCGACGACCTCGGCATGCCGCCGCCCGAGTGAACGTCCCGCCGCGCCCCGACGCTCTCGAACGATGGCTGCTCGCCCACGAGGCATCCGCGGCGGCCGCGGCGGGGCGGGCGATCACGCCGGGAACCGAGAAGCTGGTGGTGTGGCACGGCGGCGCCCCCTGCCGGACCGACCTCGCGCTGGTGTACATCCATGGCTACACCGGCAGCCGCCAGGCCATCGCACCCGTGCCGGAGCAGGTCGCGGGACGCTTGGCGGCCAACCTGTTCTGCACCCGGCTGACCGGCAGCGGCGTGGGCGCCGACGCGATCGGCACCGCCACCCTGGCGTGCTGGCAGCGGGACGTTGTCGAGGCGCTGCAGGTGGGAGCCGTGATCGGCCGGCGGGTGGTGCTGATCGGAATGTCCACCGGCGCCGCCCTGGCGGTGGCCGAGGTGGCGCAGCGGCCGGCGGTCGCCGCCCTGGTGCTGCTGGCGCCCAACTTCTGGCCGCGCAACCGGGGAGTGAGCCTGCTGCTGACGCCCGCCGGTCCGTTGCTCGCCCGCCTGCTGGTCGGCCCCTACCGCGACCTGTCCGGACGCAACGAGATGGAAGACCGTTACTGGACTACCCGCCACGACTCGCGTTCTCTGATACCGATGATGCAGGCGGTGCGCAACGCCCGGCGTGCCGCGCTGGAGGCAATCCGCTGCCCCACGCTGGTGGTCTACACCGAGCACGACGAGGTGGTCTCGGTGGCCGCGATCAAGGCCGCCTTCGCCCGCCTCGGCAGCAAGCACAAGCGGCTGCTCGACCTGCGCGGCGCGGAGCGCCACGAGCTTGCCGGCGCCATCCAGGCGCCCGCAACGGTACCGGCGCTGACCGCGGCGGTAACCGCCTTCCTGGGGCAACAACTGTGCTGACCCGCGGGGCGCCAACTTCCGGCAGCGCACCGGCGGCCCGCTGCTCGCGCCCGCAGCGCGGGCGCCCGAGTCGCCCGCCAACCGGAAGGCACCCGATCAATCGTTGTCTTCGATATACAAGTACAACTTGTGCGGAACGTCATAGTCGTAGCCGTCGCCCGGATGGATGGAAACAAGCGCGATCATGACGCCGGTGGTGCTTTTCTGGTCGTCATCGCCAACCGTCACCGTCAACGAGGATGACCCGGAGGTGGGGATCGTGACCGTCTCTGGACGGGGTGTGGGATTTACGCCTGTATTCACCGGTGGATCGAACAGGTCTCCCGAAAACGACCAGCTCAGCGTGACCGTCAGGGTGGACGCCGGCGCCGGCATCGCCTGCAGCGTGAACGACGTGTTGTCGCCCTCGTCCAGGTCAACGGACAAGGCATGTGGGAGGTAACTGTGGGCCGTGGAATCGGGGGCGGAGATGGTCACCGTGGGGGTTGGCGGTGTGGCCTCCGGCGGCGACGTTGGAGTCGACGGCCTTGGTGTCGACGGCCTTGGTGTCGACGGTGCTGGAGTTGACGGCGCTCGTGGCGCCGGCCCTTGGGACGGGGGCGGGTCGTTGTCGGTCACGGTGACGGTCGCCGACTTTGACGCGCCGACCGTGTAGCCGCTGCCGGGATCGACGGTGACCTCCACCCGGCCGTCGTCCTCGGTGGTGTCGTCATCGTCGGTGGCTGCCGTCAACGTGGCGGTCGACGCGGAGGCGCGTATCGCGACCGTCTCGGAACCGCTTGCGGCCAGGAACGAGCCCGGATCCGACCAGCTCAGGTTGACGGTCAGGTCGGCGACGGGCGCCGGCGCCGCGGTCAGCGTGAACGACACCGGGCTACCCTCGGTCACCGTGCTGGCGCCAGCCGCGACCGTTACCACCGGCGGCATCGTCAAGGTCGCGCTGGCCGCCGCGCCGGCACCATCACCGACCGTGTAGCCGTGCCCGGTGGAGATCGTGGCGGTGACCACGCACCCTTGCGCGGCCACCGCGACGCCACTCGTGGCCACCTCCAGGGTGGCCTGCGACGTGCCGGCGCCGATGGTCACCGAGTCCGGCGGCCCGGTCAGCTCGCAGGGATCGGACGCGATGGTGACGCCCACTCTGAGGTTCGCTTGCGGCGCGGGCGCGGCGTTTACCAGGAACTGCAACGCCTTTCCGGCAACGACGGCGTCCGCCACCGCGGCGATGGTGACTACGGGCCTTTGCGTATCATCGGGGGCAGCCTGGCTGCGCGGACTATCGGGGGCAGCCCCGGTACACCCCGCGAGCGTGAGGAGAAGGAGCAGGCCCAGCCCGGCCGTGACCGCGCACGCGGTCCTGCGAACGTCGAACCCGGCACCGTCAGTGACTGTTGCTGGTCTCACAGTCGCAAACTTATGTGTACGATACGTCAATGTCTACAGTAACGGCATGTCAAATACGTAGTTAAAGGTATATTTTGGTCGCGCCAAGCGGCTTGATCTTCGTACTCGAGGCCGCGGGAGCCGGCACAGCCCGCCGCGGGCGCGGCCGAGTCGGTGTTCAGGTGCTCGTAGCGCTCCGGCCGGGCGCGGCCCCCGCGCGAAGCGGCGCATTGCGTCCGGGAAGGAAACGGAATGCAATGGCCGCGGCGGCCAGCGGCAGCCAGCCGAGCGCACTCAGCATGGTGGTGACGCCGGCGCGATCGGCGATCCAGCCGAGCAGCGGCAGGGTGAGGCTCGCCAGCCCCCAGCTCATTCCCAGCGGCAGGCTGGAGGCCAGCGCGCGCTGCCCCGGCGCCGCCTGCTGGGCCAGCGCCACCATCACCGACGTGCTGGAGCCGAGCAACCCTCCGCCGGCCGCCAACAGCAACAGCGACGCCGGTCCCGGCACCAGCGCGTAGGCGCACAGGAAGGGAGCGGACGCGGCCAGCGAGCCCCATACCAGCGGCTTCGGATCGGTGCGATCGGCGATCCGCCCCACGCCGAGGCTGGCCAGCACGCCGGCCAGGCTGTACACCGACAGCGCGATGCCGCCCGCCGCCAGGCCCATGCCGCGGTCGCGGTTCAGGATGGCGATGAACAGGTTGAAGCCGAGGAACGTAACGTTGCGCAGCACCACCACGGAGAGAATCGCCGCCAGCGGACGCAGACTGGCGGCAAGCCCGGCAGCCACGGCGCGCCAGCGCTGGTCCTGCGCCGGATCCGCGCCGAGCGGCACCCACCGCCAGATGGCGAACGCCGCGGCCACGCCGGGCAGCGCGGCCAGCGGCAGTATGCGCGTTCCGAACGCATCCACCGTGAACGTGAGCCAGGTCGGCGTGATCGCCAGGCCGACGGTGCCGGCGAACACGAACAGGGCGATTCCGAACGCCCGCCGCGCACCGCTCAGGTCGGCGGCGATCACGAACGACTGCGGATGAAACGCCGCCACGCCGAGGCCGCCGGCAGCGATCACGGCGATGGTCAGTGCGAAGCTCGCGGTCACGCCCATCAGCGGCATGCACAGCGCTGCCAGCAGTACGCCCGCCGGCACCAGGTTGCGCCGCCGCAGGCGGTCACCGAGCAGGCCGAACAGCGCTTGCGACAGGTTGCTGAACGCCATCACCGCGCCGATGGTGGCGGTGGCGGCCAGGCTGAGGCCGAGGCGCTCCTGCAACAGGGGCACCATCGGCGGCAGCATGCCGGCGTAGGAGTCGACACAGAAGTGGCCGAGCGACAGCGGCAGCAGCGGGCGGCGCTGCAGCTCGGGCTCCACCGCCCGGACCCCGCGCGCGTCCGCCGCCGGTGGCGCCGCGGCCCCGGCGGTCACCGTTCGCCAGCCAACCGCGGCGGCACGCGGCCGGAGGTCAACACCGCTTCGATCTGGCGTTCGGCACCCCAACGCGGCGCAGCGGCTACCAGTTCCAGCAGGCGGCGCAGTTCGTCGCGGTCTTCCAGGCGCGCCAGCGCCGGCACCGACTGCTTCAGGATGCGGAATCCGCGGCGGGCGTTGAGGCGCAGGCTCGGCGTCCGGCTGCTGCCGTAGATGCCGCTCTCCAGCGAACGCAGATACTCGTACGACGCGTCGAGTTCCGGACAGATGCCGCGCCCGGCCGCACGGCGGGTGATCTCGGCGGTGATCAGTTCCTGCATGCGGTCCAGGTTGGTGCCGCCGCGAAAGGTGACCCGCAGCGGCACGCTCACCAGCGCCTCGCCTTCCGCGGTAAAGCCGCTGAACCAGTCGGTGTAGAACCCCTTCTCCAGCACGATCGGCGTGGAGCGGGGAATGAAGCGCATGCGCCGCAACTCCTCGAGTTGATGCTCGATGCGGGCGATCTCCTGCTGCAGGCGGGGATCGCCCGGACTGGCCGCCAACCGGCTGCGCAGCGGCGGCAGGATTTCCTGCTCGAACAGCAGGATCGCCTGCGACAGGGGCAGGCGGATGTGTTCGGACGCGAGCAGCTCCTGGTCCTCCTGGTGCTCGATGCCGTACGGCGGGTCGGGCTCGCCCTCCGGGGCGGCGGTCGCGAACATCGAGCGCATGAACCGGCGCAGCGGCAGCGGCAGGCGCTCGGAGTGGAACAGGGGCGCGTAGGTGTCGTCGCGGGCGGCGTACTTGCGCAGCGCCGCGGTGACGATGCGCGCGAGCGCGCGCGAGGTCGCGACGGAGGCGTCTGCCGGCTCCAGCAACGCGCCGCCGCCACGCAGCACCAGTTGCTGAAACAGGTCGCGGGCGCGCCGATAGCCGGGGTCGCCGCCGATCAGTTCCCGCTGGTCGGAAGAGATGCCGGTCGATTGCAGCTCCTCCAGGAGCGCGAGTCCGCTGACCGCGCACTGCCGCGCCCTGCGATACAGGCGGGGCGCCGGCTCGCCGCTGGTACGCACGCCTTCGATAATGTGCAGCGCCAGGGCGAACCGGGTCGCACACAGCCCGAACACATAGTCCAGGTTCTTCAGGCCGGCAAACCGCACCTCGTCATCGGCAACGCAGGCGGCCAACCGGGCCTCTTCCCGCTCCAGCCGCCGTACCGTCGCCTTCCAGGAGGTTTCCGGGCTGCGCGGCTCCGATTCGTTCACGCCGCTACCCTGCCGCCCACCGCCACCGCCGTCAACAGCGTAACCGCCAGGTACCGGCGGCACGCGCTTCGCCCGGGCTGCTACAGGTTGGTGGCGTAGCGCCCGGTCTGCAGGCAGGAGCGCGCCGGGCCGCACACCGGCTGGCAGGTGAACGAGTTGAACAGGTGCGTGCCGGCCATCGCCATGCGGTCGAAGTTGGGGGTGAGGCCGGCGGGGTTGCCGTGCACCCCGGCGGTGTCCCAGCGCTGCTGGTCGGTGAAGAAAACGATGACGTTGGGTCGATCGGTGGCCGCCATGCTATAATGATGAGCGCAATGGCGGTTCGCATCTACTCTACCCCCACCTGCACGTTCTGCGATCAGCTCAAGGGCTATCTGCGTCAGCGGCAGGTGAGATTCGTCGACTACGACGTGTCGCGCGATGAGCGCAAGGCCGGCGAGATGCTGCACAAGTCGCGCCAGACCGCGGTACCCGTGCTCGACTTCCACGGCACCATCGTGGTCGGGTTCGACAAGCCCAAGGTCGACCGGCTCATCGCCCGCTACCGCTGAGCTGACGGCGCTCAAGCAAGGCGGGGGTTGGCTGAGGCTCGCCCGAGAGTCGCGGCTGATGTCGCAACACTGGACGGAAGGCGCACGTTTCGGTGCACTGTAACCATATGCCCCCGTCTTCGCCGTTGATCGTGGACTGCCACCTCGATCTCGCCTGGAACGCCCTTGGATACAAGCGCGACCTCAGCCTGCCGCTGGCGGACCTGAACCGCGCCGAACACGGGCTCACCGACCACGCCGAGCGCGGCCTGGCGACCACTACCCTGCCGGAAATGCGCGCCGGCGGAGTGGGTCTGTGCCTGGCCACGCTGATCGCGCGCACGCCGGTGGGGGAGACCGCCATCCACGGCAACCTGCTCGACTACCCCACGCCCGCCGCCGCGGCCGCGGCGGCCTCCGGCCAGCTCGCGTGGTACCGTGCGCTGGAGGAGGCCGGCGAGGTGGCCCTGCTGGCCTCCGCCGGCGCGGTGAGCGCCCACGCCGAGCGCTGGCGGGGCGGCAACGAGCGCCGGGTGGGAATCGTGCTGGCCATGGAGGGCAGCGATCCGATCATCTCACCGGAGCACGTGCAGCGCTGGCACGACGCCGGCCTGCGCGTGGCCAGCCTGGTGCACTACGGGCTGGGCCGTTACGCCGGCGGCACCGGCACCGACGGCGGGGTGACTCCGGCGGGACGGGCGCTGCTGGCCGCGTTCGAGCAGGCCGGGCTGATCCTGGACGTCACCCACCTGTCCGACCGTGCCTTCTACCAGGCCCTCGACCACTACGCCGGCCCGCTGCTCGCCAGCCACCAGAACTGCCGCGCCCTGGTACCCGGCGGCCGCCAGTTTACCGACGACCAGCTTCGCCTGGTGCTGGAGCGCGGTGGCATCGTGGCGGTGGCCTGCGACGCCTGGATGCTCCACCCCGGCTGGGTACGCAGCGAAACCAGTGCCCACCTGGTGCCGATGTCCGCGCTCGCCGACCACGTCGACCACATCTGTCAGCTTGCCGGCAACGCACGTCAGGCCGCGGTCGGCAGCGACCTCGACGGCGGCTTCGGTTCCGACCAGACCCCGCGCGAACTCACCTCCATCGCCGACCTCCGACGGCTGGCGCCAATCCTGGCCGACCGCGGTTACACCGCCGAGCAGACAGCCGGCGTGCTGGCCGACAACGCCCTCCGCTTCCTCACCACCCACCTCCCGGCAGGGAATCTGGCGGCGCCGACGGCCTTGCCCTGACCCGCCCCCGGGCGCGTGTCCTTGCGTGGGCCGCACACCTGCCGAGCGCCGGACCAACGGACGTCGATGCGGTGTCTTGCAATTCGGCGCGTGGACGACACCGGCTGCGCGGCGTCCGGCGCCCGCATCACGGCGTCGTTCCCGCGTTGCGGGCGCCGCGAGCACGCCAACGCGAGCAATGCAGGTCGAATTCCGCCGCCGCCTGCAGGAGCCCGGCAGGACAGCGCAATCAATATGTGCCCGCGGCGGCGGCGGCGGAGCGCATGGCGGCGTAGGCTTCCTCGTCCCATGCGGTCAGGCGGCGCAGGCGTACCGGTACCTCGGCGGGCCGCACCTGGCGTCCGCGGCATATCACCAGCTCGGGGCGCAGGCGGCGCTCGCCGACCCGTTCCTGCAGGTGCGAGTCGCGGAACCGGAACTCACCCTCCTGGACCGAGAACACCAGCACGTCGGCGCCGGCGCCGGGCAGCAGGGTGCCCAGCTCGGGGGCGCGGCCGATGGCGCGCGCCGGGGCCAGGGTGGCCTTCTCCACCACCTCCGCCAGGCTCATGCCCAGCAGCAGGAACTTGGACATGGTGGTGGGAAGGTCGAACACTACCTGCTCGACGTTGTAGCGGTGCAGGTCGGTGCTGATGGTGTCCGGATAGAAGGTGTGCTCGAACGCCTTCAGCGCGGTGTCCCAGCGAAAGCTGCCGGAGCCGTGGCCGACGTCGAACAGCACGCCGCGGGCGCGCGCCGCGCGCGCTTCCGGCCGCAGGGCGCCGCTGGCGGCGTCGAGGATGCCGTCGCCGCGGCCGGTGAAGCAGTGAGTGACGATGTCGCCGGGCCGCAGGCGGGACAGCACCTCGCGCGTGTCGCCCTGCACGCTGATGTGCACCATCGCCCGCGTACCGGCCTCCTCGGCCGCCTGCAGCGCCAGTTCCACCGCCTCCACGTTGTGTCCCGCGGCCATGACGCCGGCACGGAACTTCACCCCGAGAGCGATGTCGCGGTGCTCCAGGATAGCCGCCGCGGTCTCGCGCGGACGTGCGTAACGCAGATCACGCAACTCGCCGAGCGTCGAGGTGGGGATGCCCAGGCAGCCGATGTGGATGAACGGCAGGATGCGCAGCGCCGCGCCGTCGATGGCGGTGCGGCGGAACTCGGCGAAGTTGACGCAGCCGCAGGTGCCGGCGTCGACCGCCGTGGTCACGCCGCCGCGCAACGCCGCGCGCGGGTCGATGCCGAACAGGCTGCCCTCGTAGTAGTGGCCGTGCAGGTCCACCAGGCCCGGACACACGTAGCGGCCGGTGCAATCCACCACCGTGGGCGGAGCGGTCCCCGGCGGCACTCCGCCGGGGACGACGTCCGAGATGCGATCACCGGCCACCACCACGTCGGCGATCCCGTCGACCCGTCCCGCCGGATCGATGACGTGCCCGCCGCGCAGCAGCAGGGTCGGCTCGCGAAACGTCTCCATGTGCGCAGAGGGTGCCAGAGCACCTCGCGCGGCGCAAGGCGGGGATCCTTTGCTCGAATTGGTCCGCGACGGCCCGCGCGAACGGAGCCGCGGTCAAGCCCTCAGCGGGATTCGCCGCCGCGCAGGTAGCGGCTGGCGCGATACTCGTCGACCCACTGGCGCGTGCTGCGCCAGTGACCGTCGGACCCTCGGGTGGCGCGGAGCCGGCCGCGCTTCGCCGCCGCCCGCAGCGCCGCTCCCTTGAGATCGGGAGTCTCCAGTGCGGCCAGGGGGACGAGTCGGGCCGGGCCGGCTCCGGCAGGTATGACGAATGGTCGGCCACGTCCGGGGGAATGTGTTCGCTCACTGCAAACGAAAGTTACCGAACACTTTCGGTCGGGCAGTCGTGGTTCATTTTGGCACCGGAAACAGCTAACTTTAGCAGCGACGTGAGCACCGCCAGCCCCTCCCCGGCCTCCGACTCAGCCCCCGAGGCGTCCGACTTCATTCGCAAGGCGATCCGTGAAGACCTGGCCGCCGGCCGCTACGAACGCGTACAGACGCGCTGGCCGCCGGAGCCGAACGGCTACATCGGCATCGGTCACGCCAAGGCGATTACCCTCAACTTCGACGTCGCGCGCGAGTTCGGCGGCTTCTGCAGCCTGCGCTTCGACGACACCAACCCGGAACGCGAGAAGCTGGAATACGTGGAGTCGATCAAGGAGGACATCCGCTGGCTCGGCTTCGACTGGGGCGAGCACGAGTACTACGCCTCCGACTACTACGAACGTCTCTACGAGCTGGCCGAGCAACTGGTCGAGCAGGGCGACGCCTACGTGGACAGCCTGACGGCGGAGCAGATCAGCCAACACCGCGGCGTGCCCACCCGGCCGGGGCGCGAGAGCCCGGATCGCAACCGCCCGCCCGCGGACAGTCTCGACCTGCTGCGCCGCATGCGCGCCGGCGAGTTCGCCGACGGCGCCTGGGTGCTGCGCGCACGCATCGACATGGCGTCGCCCAACCTGAACCTGCGCGACCCGGTGATGTACCGCATCCGCCGCGCCCGCCACTACCGCACCGGCGACGCCTGGTGCATCTACCCGATGTACGACTGGGCGCACGGCCAGAGCGACTCGATCGAGGGCGTTACCCACTCGCTGTGTTCGCTGGAGTTCGAGAACAACCGCCCGCTGTACGACTGGTACCTGGACAAGCTCGGCATCTTCCACTCGCGGCAGATCGAGTTCAACCACCTCAACGTCGGGTTCGCCGTGCTGCACAAGCGCATCCTGCGCCGGCTGGTGGCGGACGGCACCGTGCGCGGCTGGGACGACCCGCGCCTGCTGACCCTGCGCGGCCTGCGCCGGCGCGGTTACACTCCCAGCGCGATCCGTGCCTTCGTGCGCAGCGTCGGCCTGACCAAGACCACGGTGCTGATCAGTTACGCGCAACTGGAGTACTACCTGCGTGAGGAGTTGAATCGCACCGCCACCAGGGTGATGGCGGTGCTCGACCCGCTGCCGGTGGTAATCACCAACTATCCCGAGGGACGGACCGAGCAGGTCGAGGTGGAGAACAACCCCGAAGACCCCGACGCCGGGACGCGCAAGCTGCCGTTCAGCCGCGAGCTGTACGTCGAGCGCAGCGACTTCCTGGAGCAGGCCCCGCGCCGGTTTTTCCGCCTGTCGCCGGGCCGCGAGGTGCGCCTGAAGGGCGCCTACTACATCACCTGCGACGAGGCGGTGAAGGATGGCGACGGACGCGTGACGCAGTTGCGCTGCAGCTACGACCCTGCCTCGCGCGGCGGCGGCACCGCGGATGGCCGGCGGGTGCGCGGCACGCTGCACTGGGTATCCGCCGCGCACGCCCACAACGCCGAGGTGCGCCTGTACGATCACCTGTTCACCACCGAGAACATGAACGAGGTGGAGCATGAGGACCTGGCCGCGCACCTGAACCCCCGCTCCGAGGTGGTCCTGACCGGCTGCAAGGTGGAACCGGGCCTGGCCGCGGCGCGCCCGGAGCAGATCTTCCAGTTTCTGCGCCACGGCTACTTCGTGGTGGACAACCGCGATTCCCGTCCCGGTGCGCCGGTGTTCAACCGCTCGGTAGGCCTGCGCGACACCTGGGCGAAGGTGCAGCGCGCCGGCCGGCGCTGAACCGGAACCGCGGCAGCGCGGAACTCGCTCTGCCGCGGCGAACCACGGTTGGTTGCCATCGACGGCGGGCGCGGCCCGCACCCCGACCGTAGCGGCAACGGAATGCCGGCGTGGTGCCGCCGGTGCGAGCGCGGACTCCGCGCTCGGTCGCCCTCGGCACGGTCGGCGCGGCTGCCGGAGGCTGCGTAGCGCGCGGGGCGGCCGGTCGACCCGCCGCGGCTGGTTGCCTAATCCGATCCCTTGTTCCGCCAATCGGTCAGCGCCGCGGCGGTGCTGGGGAACGCCAGCTTCTGCCAGGGAATGTCCGCCGGGTCGAACCAGCGCAGCTCCAGCGCTTCCGGACCGGCGTGCGGCGTGCCGGCGGCTATGCGCGCGCGGTACACGATCAGCACCACCGCGACGCCGCGCGCCGAGTACACTCCGTGCAAGTCGTCTACCGCCACCGTGACGCCCGCCTCTTCGCGCGCCTCGCGGGCCGCGGCCTCGGGCACCGGCTCACCGCGGTCCACGTAGCCGCCGGGGAAGGTCCACAGGCCGCGCGCCGGCGAGATGGCGCGCCGCAGCAGCAGGATGCGGCCGGCGTCCTCGATGATCGTGCCGGCCGCGACCTTGGGGTCGGCGTAGACCACCTGCCCGCACCGCGGGCACACCGGCAGCAGCTTGCCTTCCACCCTCCGACGCTCCAGCGGCGCGGCACAGCCGCTGCAGAACCGGTACCGCGGCGGCCCGTGGTGGTGGACGGGGACATGGACGGGAGGTCGATCGCTCATGGAATCACTCCGACTCCGGCAGCGTACGCGAGCGGCACCCGAGGCGCTACCGCCCACGCACACATGCCACAGTCCGAGCCGCCGGCGCAGTCGAGGTGGGGGATAATGACCCATCGACAGCCCCGATTCGCCATCCTGTGACGTTTCGACCCAGTTCGCCGCCGGAGCCGAGCCGAACGATCCCGGGAAACGGCCCAGAACGGGCAGAATCCCACGCTTCAGAAGTTGGCACGGTTACTGCTTATAGATTGGTGAAGACCAAACTCATAGGAGGAACGACATGAGAAGCCTGGTTACCTATCGACCGCATCGCCCGACACTGGCGAATTTCGACCGCTGGTTCGACAGCGTGTTTCAGAACTGGGGGCTGCCGGCGGGCACGGGACTTGCCGGCCACGCGGTGACCGCGCCGCGGGTGGACGTGCAGACGAAGGCGGACGCCTACCACCTGGAGGCGGAACTGCCCGGCCTGACGGAGAAGGACTTCACCGTCAACGTCGAGCACAACCTGCTGACCATCGCGTCCCGGCAGGAGACGAACGAAGAGCGCGAAGAGGGCGGGTACGTGATCCGCGAGCGGCGCTCCGGCGCGTTCCGGCGCTCGTTCACGCTGCCGGAGGATGTCGACGCCGACGCGATCAGCGCCACCTTCAAGGATGGCCTCCTGACCCTGACGGTGCCCAAGACCGCCAGGGCGCAGGCCCGGCAGATCGCCGTGAAGAGCGCCGCCTAGCGGCAGCGCGACTACGCACCCCGCATCCGATACCCGAGCCCCGGCCCTCCCGCCGGGGCTCCTTTTCGTTCGTTCCATGCGCTTCCCACGCGGCGCCCGGAACGGGCATCGTGGTCGGCACGGAAACGGACATGGCTACTGAGACGATTCTGAACATGGAGGGGGCGCGCATCAAGTTCGGTGCCGGCGCCACCGGCGAGTTGGGCTTCGAGCTGCGCGCGCTCGGCGTGCGGCGCGCGTTCCTGGTGACCGACCCGGTGCTGGCGGCCTTGGAGCCGGTGGCGGTGGCGCGCGAGTCGCTGCGCGGTGCCGGCATCGACACGGTGCTGTTCGCCGAAACCAGGGTGGAGCCGAGCGACGCCTCGTTTCTGGACGCGGTCCGCGCCGCCCGCGACGCCCGCTGCGACGGTTTCGCCGCCGTGGGCGGCGGCTCGGCCATCGACACCGCCAAGGCGGCCAACCTGTACACCACCCATCCGGCCGACCTGTTCACCTACGTCAACCACCCGATCGGCCGCGGCGAGCCGGTGCCGGGCCCGCTGCAGCCGCTGGTGGCGGTGCCCACCACCGCCGGCACCGGCAGCGAGACCACCGGCGTGGCGATCTTCGACTACCTGGAGATGGGCGCCAAGACCGGCATCGCGCACCGCGCGCTGCGGCCTACCCTCGGCATCGTCGACCCCGACAACACGCGCACGCTGCCGCCGGTGGTGGCGGCCAGCAGCGGGCTGGACGTGCTGTGCCACGCCGTCGAGTCGTTCACGGCGATGCCGTACACCGCGCGCGAAGCGCCGGCCGACCCGGCCCTGCGGCCCGCCTACCAGGGCGCCAATCCGATCAGCGACCTGTGGGCCGAACGCGCCATCGAACTGGTAGCCGGCAACCTGGTGCGCGCCATGCGCGATGCGGACGACACCGAGGCGCGCTCCGCCATGCTGCTCGCCGCCACCTTCGCCGGCTACGGCTTCGGCAACGCCGGCGTGCACCTGCCGCACGGCATGTCCTACCCGGTGTCCAGCATGGTGGCCGCCCACCAGACCGCCGGACCCGGCTACCAACCGGCGGGCTACCCCGACGACCACCCGATGTGCCCGCACGGCATGTCGGTCATCCTCAACGCGCCCGCGGTGTTCCGCTTTACCGCAGGTGCCGATCCGCGGCGCCACCTGCGTGCGGCGCGGTTGATGGGCGCAGACACGCGGGGAGCCGAATCCGGCGACGCCGGGTCGATCCTCGCGGACACCATCATCGACCTGATGCGCGGCGTCGACATGCCGGCCGGCCTGGCCGCCGTCGGGTTTACGGAACAGCACATCCCGGCGCTGGTGGCGGGCACCCTGCCGCAGCACCGGGTCACCAAGCTGGCGCCCCGCCCCGCCTCCGAGGCCGACCTTGCCGCCCTGTTCGCCGACGCCCTGAGCTACTGGTAGCACGGCCCGGCGGCACCGCCCGGCCGTGTGTTTACCGAGAATTGATGGCTGCCTCGGCGGTTTGACCGGTGCATCCCGGTATACTGACGGAGGGGCAAATACAAACCGAGAAAGCTCGCCCCGAGCCGCTGCAACCGCCCCTCTTCCCGGAGTCCAGCGGCAGGCATGCGGGGGGCTTTCCTGGAGGGACTCATGAACATGCGCATCGCTGCAACGGCCACGATCTGTCTGCTGGCACTCTCGATGGCCGCCATCGCACAGGACACGGCCGAATCGGGGCTCACGATCGCCGAGACTCTGGCCGCGGCGGAGAACGCCAATCCCAACCTGGCGTCGCTCGCACTGCAGCGGGAAAACGCGCGCGTGGCATTTGACCGCGCCTCGGCATCTTCGGATGCCCGGCTCGATCAGATGACGGCCACGCTGCAGTGGGAGCGCGCGCAACTCACCGCCGGTCAGGGCACCACCCGCGAGCTGCTGGCGGTCGCGCAGGGGTACGTGAGCCTGCAACAGGCGAACGAGCAGGTAAGCCTGCTGGAAGAGCGCCTGCGCCTCGCCACGCTCGACCTGGAGTTGACCGATGCGCGCGTGCGGGTAGGAGCCGCCGGCAGGACCGAACAGTTGCAGGCCCAGGTGGCGGCGCTCAGCGCCGAACTGAACCTGGCGTCGGCACGCCAACAGCGGCGCTTCAACACCCTGCCGAACCTGGTCGACATGACCGGCATCGACGCCGCGGACCTCGATGCGGCGGCGCTCACCTCGCAGCCGCCCGAGCTGCCGGAGTTGGGCGCCTCGGACACGTACACGGCCGCCACCGCCCGGCGCGCCGAGCACCGGCTCGCCGCTCGGCAACTGGAGATCGACCAGATCAACCTGAAGCTGCTGTCCGAGGAGGAGACCTCGCGCCTCGACCTGGAGGCGGCCACCAACACCGTCGTGGGCAGCGAGGCTGCCCTGGAGGACACCGCCGTCAACCTGCAGACCGCGACCGCCAGCGCCTACGCGACCGCTCAGCAGGCGTTCGACACGGTGACGCTGCGCGAGTTGCAGCTCGCGCTTCAGCAGGAACGGACGCGCCGTGCCGCGGAACAGTTCGAAGCCGGAGTGATCACCGAGTCCGGTCTGGCCGGCTCGCGCGCGGACCAGGGTGCCGCGGCCGACGCCGTGCGCGCGGCGCGCTGGTCGGCCTGGTTCGCCTGGCTGCGGCTCCAGGATGCCGCCGGTATCGACCTGCCGCCGATCCCGGGGGTGCAGTGAGCCGCACGCCCTGGTATGCGGCGCTGATCGCGCTGGCCGCGGCGCTGCCGGCGGTCGCACAGGAAGCGCTGCACATCGGCGACGCAGTCGACGCGGCGCTCGCGGGCCATTCGTCCGTGCTGGATGCGGAAGCGGCCGCGCGTTCAGCCGCGTTGGCGCTGCGAGTGGCCGAGATCGACCAGGGCGGTCTGGCCATTTCCGTGAGCGCCACGCCGGCCGCGAGCGTCGATCTCGCGCCGCTCGAAACCGGCACTTTCGCCGACCTAGGCGACACCTTCGACCTGGACGCCGCCGCGACGGTCAGTGCCACCCTGGCGTTGCCGTGGGGTATGGAGATCGCCGGCAGCTATACCGGCGAGGTCGACCTCGACCGATCGGGCCGCGACAACGAGGACCTGATCGACGTGCACGGCGTGTCGGTAGTGCAGGACCTGCTGCCCGAGGGACGACTGTCGGAGGAGGCCCTGGCGGTGCATGATCGCCGCGACCAACTGCGGCTCGCCCGGCTGCGCCTGCAACGGGTACGCAACGAAGTGGCGCTGCAGGTGGCGCGCGCATTCCTGACGCTCACCGAGCGCACGGAAACATTGGCGCTGCTCGAGGAACGCCTGGCGTTCGCCGAGCGGGATCTGGCCCGGACCACGCTTCGCGTTGCCCAGGGGGCGGCCGATCGGCTGGCGCTGTTGGACGCCACGATTGCCGTTACCGACCAACGCAATGGCATCGATGAGCAGCGTGCCGCACTCGCCCTCGACACTGCCGAGTTCTTTGCCGACCTCGGTTTGGCGCCGGCGCCGTTGGCCGTGCCCGCCGCCGATCCCGCCGCCGATCCCGCCGCGCTGCGCCGGAGCGCGCGTGCCCTGTTGACCGAGCCCACGCCGTCCGCCGCCATCGCCGGTGCCCTCGACGTGCTGGAGGCACAGGCCGCGCTGAGCAGCGCCGAACTGCAGGCCGAGCGTACGCTGCGCGGCGCGTTGCCGGCGGTTTCGCTTGGTCTCGATTACCGCAAGGCGCGCGGCGCGTCGCGCCCCGGGTCGGTAAGCGTGTCGATCACCGGCAGCTACACGCTGTTCGACAGCGGACGCAATGCAGCCGCCTCCGCACAGGCGCGGGAGCGGGTGGCGACGTTGCGGCGCGCGCTGGCCACCGCGCACCGCACCCTCGAGGAGCGGTTCGCGCGAGCCCGGCTGACGCTGGCGAGCGCCGTGGCGGACGAGGAGTTGGCCGCGCTGCGGCTGGAGCGGGCCAACCTGCGGATGGATCAGGCAACGCGGCGCCATGCGGCCGGGGCGATCAGCGACCGGGAGCTGGAAGAGACTGCGCTGCAGTTGCGTGAGGCTGAGGGCAATGCGCGCGCCGCGATGCTCACCCTCGGCGACGCCTACCTGTCGCTGGCCATCGACCTCGGCCAGGACGTGCGAACCGAACTGGCGGCCATCGCCCGCTGACCTCGCCGCCAATCGGCGCAGCCGGTCGTGCCGGTTCACTGGCCGTTCGGAATCACGATCTTGAAGCACGCACCCCCGCCAGCGACCGCGCCGGCGCTGATCCGCCAGCCGTGCGCTTCGACGATGGAGCGCGCCACGGCCAGCCCCAGGCCGCTGCCCGGCTCCCGCTGCCCCGTTTCGCCCCGGAAGAACGGGTCGAACACGTGCTGCAACTGGTCGGACGGAATGCCGGGACCCGAGTCCTCGACGGCGACCTCCACCTCGCCGTTGCGCTGCAGCGCCGCGAACCGGATGCGATCGCCGCCGTGGGTGTAGTGCAGGGCGTTCTCCATCAGGTTGTCGGTGACGCGCGAGAACAGGCTCCAGTCGGCGTCCACGACGAGACTGTCCGGCAGGTCGAGGGTGGCATCGAACTTGCGCCCGAGGAGCACCGCGTCCTCCCGGTAGTCGCCGGCCAGTTCGTCGAGTACCGTCTTCAGGCTGCGCGGATCGCGTTGCATGCGCCACTCCCCGGTTTCCATGCGCAGCAGCTCGTTCAGGTCGGCGATGCGGGTCTCCAGCAGATCCGCCCGGTCGCGGGCGATACGCAGGTAGCGCTGCTCGGCGCCGCGGTCACGGGCAATGCCATCCTGCAATGCCTCGAGGTAGCCCTTGATGCTGGTCAACGGGGTGCGCAGATCGTGCGACACGGCCATCAGGAAGCTGCGCTTGCGCTCGCGCTCGGCATGCAGCTTGCGCCGTTCCTCGATCAGCGACCGGCGCATCCGATCGAACGAGCGCGCCACGGCGGCCACCTCGTCACGGCCCTCGGTGCGCAGACGGAAGTCCAGGTCGCCGGCGGCGATGCGGTGCGAGGCGCGCTGCAGATCGGCGAGCGAACGGCGCAGCACGTGCGCCAGCCACCACACCATCAGCACGCCGATCACGATCAGCGTCGCCAGACCGTAGCGGCCGCTGTCCAGCAACCAGCGCCAGCGCATCCACCACGGGCTCGGCCAACTGCGCACTTCGAACGCCGCCCCTACCAGCACGCCTTCGGCGAAGATCGGGAACTCCAGGATCCGGTGGCGCGGCGGCGGGAACCGCTCGCTCAACGTGGCGCGGTCGACGCGCACACCGGGCGCTATCCCCGCTACCGACGATACCAGCGCGACGCTGACGGCATCGACCACCACGGCGTGGTGGCCGGGCGGCGGATCGAGGCTGGCGGCCATCTCCCAGTTCGGGGCGACCTCCGCGGCCAGCCACGAGTGGACCGCGTGAAACGCCGCGAAGCGCGCCTCCTCGCGATCGCTGAGGGAGCGCGAGTCGATGTAGGTCAGCAGCCCCACCACCCCGATCGGTACGGCCACCACCGAGACGACCAGCAAGGCGAGCCGGGCTCTGATGGTCACGGCTCGAAACTCACCTCGTCGGCACGCACCCGATAGCCGACGCGCGGCACCGTCTCGATCAGCGGAGCCGCTCCCGGACGGTGCAGCTTCTTGCGCAGCCGCTGCACGTGCACGGTTACCGTGGAGCGGTCGCCGTAGCGGTTGCCCCACACGCTGGCGTACAGCTCCTCGGGGGTAAAGGCGCGCCCGGCATTGCCGAGCAGGTGGATGAGCAGATCGAACTCCTTCGGCGCCATGGTTATCGAGGCGCCGTCGCGGGTCACCGCGTACTCGTCCAGGTGGACCAGGTAGTCACCGAGTCGAACCGTGCGCAGCGACGGTGCCGGCCCGTGGTGCAGGTAGCGGAGATTGGTGCGCACCCGGGCCAGCAAAACGCGCGGGGAAAACGGCTTGGTGACGAAGTCGTCCGCCCCCACTCCGAGGCCCAGCACCTTGTCCTCGTCGGAGTCGCGCGCCGAAACGATGATCACCGGCGTGGAGTGGCGGGCGCGAAACCGGGTCAGGAATTGAAATCCATTGCGTCCCGGCAGGTTGATGTCGAGGATCAGCAGGTGGAAAACCTCCCGGCGCAACGCGCTGTCGGCCTGCTCCGCGGACGCGGAGATGGTGCTCTCCAGGCCCTCGCGCTGCAGGTAGAGCCCGATCAGCTCGGCGATGGCGGGATCGTCCTCAACGACCAGGATGCGAACCGCCGCCGGGTCCGGGACGCCCGCGGCCGCCGCCGCGCCGGAGCCGGGCCGCCGGTCAGTTGCCGAACCCGCCACCACCGCCGCCGCCGCCGCCGAACAGCGCCCGGAATCCGCCGATCGCCTGGAGCTGCTCCTGCAGGAACTCGAGGCGGCGCGCTTCGTCGTTCTCCAGCGAGGGGTCTTCTTCCAACTTCGCGTCGTAGGCCTTCTTCACCTCGGCGTTCTGCAGCAGCCGCTGAACCACCATCTCGCGGCGATCCTCCGGCAGTTGTGCGAGGCTCGGCGGGCCGCCGCCCGCCCCGCCGCCGCCGGCGCGCGCGCCCGCGC
>JAPPGB010000048.1 GCA_028821475.1 Spirochaetaceae bacterium | reverse complement strand
CGGCGGTGGCGGTCGGGTCCGATGCGGCTGACCCGGCCGCGGCGCGGCCGGGTGCCGGCTCGGCACGCGCGGGCCGGCGGCGGCTGACGGCGGCGTACAGGGTGAGGCTCGCCACCAGCAGCAGCGCCGGCACGGTGGTGGCCTGAAACAGCCGGTCGACGCTGACCTCCGCGGTGATCGCGTATACGATCACCGCCAGACTCGGCGGCAGCAGCAGTCCGGGCACGCCGCCGGCGGCGATGAGGCCGATGGCGTGGCGTTCGGGGTGGCGGCGGCCCTGCACGCGCGCGGCCGCCAGCATGGCCGGCAACAGCAGGCCGCCGAGCGCGATGATGGTGACGCCGGAGGCGCCGGTGAACGCGGTAAAGGCGGCGGAGACCGACACCGCGGCCACCGCCATGCCGCCGGGGCGGCGCCCAAAGAGGGCACGCGCCAGCAACAGGAAACGGCGCGGTGCGCGGCTCTCGGCGAGCACCAGCCCCGCGAACGCGAACAACGGCAGCGCCGTGAGCGTCGGCAGCGAGCCGAGCCGGTTGAACTCCAGCGCCGCGACGGCGGGATCGATGCCGGCCAGCGCCAGTCCGGCCAGGGCGGCGCCGGCGATGAGCGCGAACAGCGGCACGCCGCCCAGTGCGGCGGCAAGCAGCAGCGCACCGCCCGCTATGCCCAGGACGGCGGTCGTCAGAGGCTCCCGGTTGACGGGCCGCGCTGGCCGGGCCGGCGCCGGGCTGCGCCGCGGACGGGACCGCCTGCCGGCCGGGAAGCGACGCCTTGTTTCGCGCTGCGTCGGAAGCGCGGGTGCGAGCCCGATTGGCCGGCAGGCCGTCCCTCACTCGCCGGTCCGCCGTCGGAGCCGGCAAGGCGGCGCGCCGCGCCGAGCAGCAAGCGCAGGGTAATCACGGCGAAGCCGGCCGGCATCACGGCCGTCGCGGCGGCGGCGACCGGTCCGGCGAAGGCGAGCTCGGCGGCCACGAAACGCGCCGCAGACACGGTCAGCAGGGCCGTCACGGCGGCCGCGGCAAGGCCGGCAGCGGCGTTCACCAGGCGGTTGGCACGCGCCGGCAGCACCTGCTCGGCCACGTCGACCGCCAGGTGGGTGCCGCGGAATGCGGCCAGCGAGGCGCCGATGAACGCGATCCACAATACCGCGCGGCGTATCGCGGTGTCGGTCTCCGGCAGCGCCGGCAGGCCCAGGTTGCGCAACGCGATCTGTACCAGCGATGCGGCGAGTGAGCCGAGGATCAGGATCGCCAGCAGCACGGTCTCCGCATCCGCCAGGGCCGCGTCCCAGCGCGCACAGCGGCGCAGGAACGCGCCGGGCGGCCGCTGCCGAGCATGGCCGGCGGCCCCGGCGGTCATGACGTGGCGGAACGTTGCGCCGAACGATGCGCCGCCAGAGCGGCCTCGACGCGGTCGAGCAACGCTTCCGGGTACAGTTCGGGTGCCAGCGCTCGGCGCGCGACGGCGCCTTGCGCGCGCAGCAGGTCGGCCGCGCCGGGGCCGGGCGCCACCGGCTGCACGCCGCGCCGCGCCAGCGCGGCCAGCGCCGCCTCGTTGTCCGCGCGGCTGCGTTGTTGCAGCTCGGCCATGAAACGGCGGCCGTTGTCGACCAGGATCTCCCGCAGGTCGGGCGCCAGGCGCGAAAACGTGCGCCGGTTCATGAGCAGTGCGCCCGAGGCGTGCCCGAGCGGCAGGTCCAGGCGGTAATCCACGCGGCTGAACCATTGCAGCGCCAGCAGCGCGAGCGGCGACGAGTAGACGCCGTCGATGACGCCGGTCTGCAGCGCGGTCAGTACATCCGCAACGTGCAGCGGCACCGGGTCGGCGCCGAACGCGGCGAAGATCGCGGCCGCGAGCGGGTCGTCCTCCAGCATCCACCAGCGCAGCCGGCGCAACTCCTCCACCGACGCCACCGGGCTGGTGCTGAACAGGTAGATCGGACCCACCTCGGCCCAGCCGAGCACCACGTAGCCGCGCTCTTCGAACATTCGTTCCAAATCGGGCGTGAACTGCCGGTACACCGCGTCGATTTCCGCTTCGTTCCGGAACAGCAGCGCGCCGTCAAGAACTCGCTCCTCCGGCACCACCAGGCCCAGGCCGGCGCCGGTCAGGGCGACCGCGTCGAGCTGGCCGAAACGCACCTTGCGCAGCATGTCCGCCTCGCTGCCGGACACGCCGCCGGGGAAGATCCGGAACTGCAGCCGCTCGCCGCTCGCTTCCTCGACCGCCTCCTGGTAGGCGCGCAGCACGGTCATCCACGTGCTGCCCTCCGGAGCCAGGGTCGCGATCTTCACGATCTGCTGTGCCGCGGCCGCCGCCGGCGCGAGGGCAACAATCGCGGCGACCAGCGCCCCCGCGAGTCTGGAGGGCAACTCCGTGACACCGAAGACGTTGCAAACCGCTGCCCAGGTACCGCCCGCCGGCCGGCTTCTTCGGATCAGGTACGCGCGGATGCACGACCGGGTGCGCATGGCCGCCATCATCGCCGTCATTGAAACAGTTCGTCGACCGCACGCGCCAGCCGGCCGGCGCGTTGCTGCGCGACCGCGTTGGCCAGGCGGCGTTCCGGCAGCAGGTCGAGGTCGGCGCCGCGCACCTCGTCGAGCAGGCTTTCGAACAGCGCGCGGTCCTGCACCTGCACGGCGTAGGTGGCGGCGTACAGCACGTGGGTCATCAGAAAGCGCCGGCCGGTAAGGCGCAGGGCCGCCTCGAAGTGGTCGCGCGCGGCCGGCGCGCCGCCGAGGATCGCCGGCATCGAGCCGGACAGGGCGCCGAGCAGGACGTGGGCGCCGGCGTAGCCGAAGGCGGGATCGTGGCGCAGCACGAAGCGCCCGAGCGCCTGCAGAACCGGCACGTCGGCGACCAGCTCCGGGTCGCCCGGCCGGTTCTTGACCATGCCGCCCCAGCCCTGTGCGGTCCAGTAGACGGCCGGCACGAAGCGCGGCTCGAGACCGGCCAGGTACCGGTCGAGGGCGTCGAGATCGAACCACAGGCGGTCCGCCGGTTCCGCGACTCCACCGTGCCGAGCCGCGACCCGCCAGGCGTGCAGCGCGTGGTCGCGTGCGCGCCGGTACAAGCCGACGGCGCGCGCCGGGTCGTCCTGCTCCACGAACGCCAGCGCGTAGCCGGAATACGCTTCGGCCGCCAGCAGGCGCACGTCGACGGCATCCGGGTCGCCGCGCAGCACCCCCTCCAGCAGCGGCAGGCCGGCCGCCGCTCCGCCTGCGGCGAGTTCCAGGTCGTATTCGGCATTGACGGCGGCGAAGCTGTCGGCCACCAGTCCCGCACTGGCGCGCGCGGCCAGGCGCTGCACGCTGCACCCCGGCAACGCGAGCACCACGAACAGGCCGGCGAGAACCCGACGGGCGTGCCGGCAGGCGCCACGCCGCACGGCGAAGTTCCGTCCGGTCCCCCACGGTCCTGCGCGGTCGCCAGCCACTCTCACGGGGACCAACGTACCCGACCGCGACCGGAGCGTACAGATTCGGCGGCCGTGCTCCCGTGGCCGGGCTTTACCAGCCCTCGATCTTCAGGCCCGCGACACGGCTGAACTCGTCAACGTTGCGCGTGGCCAGCGTAATGGCGCCGGCAAGGGCGATCGATGCGATCATCAGGTCGTTCGCCCCGATCGGCCGGCCTTCCCGGCGAAGCTGGGCTCGTACGATCCCGTAGTGCTTCGCCGCCTCGTCATCGAACGGCAGCGACGGAAACGCCGCGCAGAAGGTCTCCAAGCGGCGCACGTTGTCGGCGACTCGTTGCGAGTTCTGGGCCCCGAAGTGGAGTTCCGCCTTGACGACACTGCAGAGGTATATCGATCCGGGGGTCGTGTTGAGCAATCGGCTCGCCAAGTGCTCATCCGACCGATTGATCAGCGGCACGCAGACGCTGGTGTCGAGCAACCACGTCACCGGAACGTCTCGACATCCTCGGGCGGCGGATCCTCAGGCTCGATCAGGTCCGCGCCGCCGTGATGGAGCAGATCCACCAGGCTCTCGGGCCACTCCGAGACGCTCTCGCGGCGAACCAGACCACTGAGCCAGGCAGACAGGCTGCTGTTCTGTTCGCTGGCCAGCTTGCGCGCCGTATCCAGCACGTCCTGGGGCAGGTACACCGTAACCTGTGCCATGGGACCAAGTATACGTGGTCAAGTATACTTGCGCAAGTATACTCTTGCTCGCGTGGAACGCAAGGACCGAGGCTGTCGCTCTGGCGAGGCGTGCCGACTCGATGGTATTTTCTGTTTCGTTGCACGTACCACATCGAACAACAGGATCTCTCCACTCGGAATCGGCGGCGCCGCAGGGGCGGGCGCACAACTTCAACGCCGGTCCCGGTGCGCTGCCGGTCCCGGTGCTGGCGGCGGCGCGCGCGGCGCTGTGCGAACTGCCGGGAGCCGGCGTCACGATTCTTGAAGTCAGCCACCGCTCGGCGGAGTTCGAGGAGATCCTGGCCGAAACCGAAGCGAACGTACGCGCACTGCTCGGCATCGACGACGCCTGGGCGGTGTTGTTCCTGCAGGGCGGCGCGCGGCAGCAGTTCGCCCTGATCCCGATCAACTTCCTCGCCGGCGGGGGGCGCCGCGCGGAGTACGTGGTGAGCGGCTACTGGAGCCGTACGGCGCACGCCGAGGCGGCCCTGGCGGGCAGCAGCGCCGTACTGTGGGACGGCGCCGGCGAACACTACCGCCGCATGCCGCGCCCGGACGAGCTGGTCCTCCCGGCCGCGCGGCGCGCCGCCACCGCGTACGTGCACTACACGGTCAACGAGACCATCGAGGGCACGCAGCTCCAGGAGCTGCCGAAGTTCGGCGCGGTGCCGGCGATCTGCGACGCCTCATCGGAGATCCTCTCCCGTCCGCTGCCGCTGGAGCGCTGCGCGATGGTCTACGCGAGCGCGCAGAAGAACCTGGGGCCGGCGGGGCTCACGCTGGTGGCCGTGCGCCGCGACCTGCTGGAACGCGCCGCGCCCGCGCTGCCGGCGATGTTCGACTACCGGCGGCTGGCCGCGGCACGCTCGCTGCTCAACACGCCGCCGGTGTTCGCCATCTACGTGACGCTCCTGGTGACGCGCTGGATCCGCGACGAGATCGGCGGCCTGGAGGAGATGGCGCGCCGCAACCGCGCCAAGGCGCAGATTCTGTACCAGGTACTGGACGAATCGGGGGGATTCTACCGCGGCCACGCGCTGCCGGAGAGCCGGTCGCACATGAACGTGACCTGGCGGCTTGCCGATCCGGCGTCGGAGCCGATGTTCCTGGAGCAGGCGTCCGCCGCCGGGTTCATGGGGCTCGCCGGCCACCGCTCGGTAGGTGGGCTGCGCGCGTCGTTGTACAATGCCGTGTCACCAGCGAGTTGCCGCGAGTTGGCCGCGTTCATGAAGGAGTTCGTGCGGTGTCACGGCTAGCCGCCACGCTCGCCGTCTCCGCCACCGCGATGCGTTCGCGCGGCACCGGACGCCGGGCAAGCGCCGCCGGCGCGCGGGGGTTACACTGTGGCGGCGAGCGGTGATGGTGCAGAGACGAATGAACCAGGGGTACGGACGATCGGCAGCGGCACACGGGCGAGCGACGAGCGGAGCACCGGAGGCAACCGGATGACCCGGGGATGTTGCGCGCCGCCGCCGCCGGCGAACCGCGGTGCCGCCGTTCATCGCGCCGCGGGCGGTGCACGGGCGGCGGTCGGGGGAGCCCACGACGACGGCCGCGCGATGTGCGAGCTGCCGGCGGCAGCCTTCCTGATGGGAACCGATGCCGGCGACGGCTTTCCCGCCGACGGCGAGGGCCCGGTGCGCGAGGTGTCCCTGCACGGCTTCGCCATCGACCTGTGTGCGGTGAGCGTCGCCGACTTCGCCGCGTTCGTGGACGACACCGGCTACGTCACCGAGGCGGAGCACTTCGGCTGGTCGTTCGTGTTCCGGAACCACGTCCCGAAGAACGCGTTCCGGAAGAACCTGGTGCGCACCGTACCCGGCCTGGCGTGGTGGTACGCGGTGGATCGCGCCTGCTGGCGGCGTCCGGAAGGCCCCGGTTCGCAGGCCCGGCAACGGGACGACCACCCGGTGACGCACGTGTCGCACGCCGACGCCGAGGCGTACTGCGCGTGGGCCGGCAAGCGGCTGCCCACCGAGGCGGAGTGGGAGTATGCCGCGCGCGGCGGCCTGGAGCAGCGCCGCTACGCCTGGGGCGACGAGCTTACGCCGGGCGGCAGGCACCGCTGCAACATCTGGCAGGGCAGGTTCCCGGACCACGACCGCGCCGCCGACGGTTTCGCCGGCACCTGCCCGGTACGCACCTATCCGGCCAACGGCTACGGGTTGTACAACGTGGCCGGCAACGTGTGGGAGTGGTGCGCCGACTGGTTCAGCCCCGACCACCACCTGACCGCGCCGCGCGTAGACCCGACCGGCCCGGCGCGCGGCAGCAACCGCGTGATGCGCGGCGGCTCGTTCCTGTGCCACCGCTCCTACTGCAACCGCTACCGGGTGGGTGCGCGCACCAGCAACTCGCCGGACAGCTCGACCGCCAACCTCGGATTCCGCTGCGCGAGGTCCTTGTGACGCGGCGAGGCGGCGGAGGTACCGCGCGCGTGAGCGGACCGGGAACGTCCGAGACGGCGGCGCCGGAGGCAGAGGCGAAGCGGGCGAAGGGGACGAAGGGGGCACTGTGCTGACCGGGCTGTTCTGGATGACGGCGATCTTCGGCGTCGGCGTGACGGTGGTCGACCTGCTCGGCCTGATCGGCGGCGGTTCCGACGATGGCGGTGCGTCCGACGGCGCCGGCGCTGAAGACGGCGGCGCCGGCGGCGAAGGCGGCGGGGCGCCGGTGCTGTCGTTCCTGCGCTGGCTGCGCACCCTGGTCTACTTCTGCCTCGGCTTCGGTCCATTCGGGCTGGCGGCGGGGGCGTTCGGCTCCGGGCCGGTCGGCAGCCTGGTCTGGTCGCTGGCGGGGGGCGTGTCGATGTCGGTGCTCGCACGGCTGTTCTTCCGCTTCCAGCGCACCAGGCTGGACTCGTCGCTGCACGACGAGGAGCTGCTCATGGAGCCGGCCACGGTGATCGTGCCGATCGCGGCCGGCGCCATGGGCAAGGTGCGCGTGCTGTTCGGCCAGAGCGTCAGCGAACGCTACGCGCGCGCGGAAGACGGCACCCAGGAATTCGCTTCCGGAGACCGCGTGGTCGTTTCGCGAATAACAGAACAATGCGTCTACGTGCGCAGGGAGGAACCATGATAGAAGGATTTGTCGGCGGCGGCGCGGCCGCGGTGGTGGCGTTCGTGCTGGCCATCGGGTTGTTGCGTTCGGTGATTCGGGTGTGCCCGCCGGACCAGGTGCTGGTGGTGACCGGCGCCAAGACCACGATTCGCGGCAAGAGCTACGGCTTTCGCCTGCAGCGCGGCGGTTGGACGTTCGTCGTCCCCTTCTTCCAGAGCGTGCAGGGGCTGGGGCTGAGCACCATCCCCATCGACGTGCGCGTGGAGGGGGTGAACTCGGCCAACGGCATTACGGTCGGGGCCGACGCCACCGCGTGCGTGTGCGTGGACCACGAGGACGACGCGCTGCTCTACTCGGCCGTGGAACGGCTCATGGGCAAGTCGCGCGCCGAGATCCAGGAACAGATCCAGCAGACCATGGTCGGCAACTTTCGCGGCGCGCTCAACAAGACCACGCCGCTGCAGGCGATCGGCATGGTGGAGAGCGTGGAGGAGCGCGACCGCGCCGGCGAGGGCGGCAGTCTGACCCAGGGCGGCGTCGATCCCGACGACGACGTGGAAGGCGAGCGCGCCCAGTTCCGCGCCGAGTTGCTGCGCGACAGCAACCAGGACCTGAGCACCTTCGGCATGCGCGTGGTGTCGGTGTCGCTGCAGAAGATCTGGGACACCTCCAACTACATCGCCAACCTGGCCAACAAGACCCTGTCGCGCAAGCGCCAGGAGGTGGAAATCGAGGAGGCGCGCCTGAAGGCGCAGGCCGAGCGCTCCGAATCGGACGCCAACCGGCGCGAGGCGGTCGCCGAGAACAGCGCCGACGAGCAGATCATCGCCGCGCAGCAGGAACTGGAGGTGCTGCGCCGCACCTGCGAGGCGGAAGTGGAGCAGAATCGGCTGGAGACCGACAGCGTCATCGCGCGCGCCGAGAGCGAGGGCGAGCGCGCGGTGCAGGAAATCGCCGTCGAGCTGCGCAAGCTCAAGAACGTCTCCGACGTCACGCTGGAGGCGGACACCAGGCGGCAGGCGGCGGAGATCCTGGCCGACGGCCAGAACCAGGCGGTGCAGATCGTCGAGTCGACCCACAACGACCTGCTCGACCAGAAGGCAACGATGGTCGCCGGCGCCGGCGACGCGGGCAAGATCGCCCTGTTCGTGCAACAGCAGCTTCCCACGCTGTTTGCCGCCTACGAGAAGCATGCGCGCGAGTTGAAGGTGGACAACGTGGTGATCATGGACGACGAGCGCGGCATGAACGGGCTGCTCAACCGCGGACCGGACGCGTTCGTCGACTTCCTGAATCGCTTCGAGGAGGGATTCGGCATCAGCGTAAAGGATCTGCTCGGCCAGCGTGCCGGGTCCGGCGCGTCCGGCGCCGGCGAGGAGGTGAAGCCATGACCGGGTTCGTGATCATCTTCGCCGTGCTGGTGCTCATCACCCTGCTTCTCCAGTTGATCACCAAGATGAAGATCGTCGGCGCCGACGAGCTGGCGATCGTTGCCGGCCAGGGCAAGTCGTTCTCGTCGGTGCGCGGCGGCAGGGTGTTCGTGTTTCCGCTCATCCACCGCTTCTACCGCATGGACATGCGCCCGCGCACCACCAGCGTGCGGGTGGAGTCGGCGATTGCCGCCGGCATCGTGCCGCTGACGGTGGTGGCCACGGTCAGCTTCGCGGTGGCCTCCTCCGGCGAAGGACTGCGCAACGCGATTCGCCGCATCCTGCTGATGACGCGTGACTGGAACGAGCTCACCGGCATCGCCACCGGCATCATCGAGGGTCACCTGCGCGACTCGATCGCCACCATGACTCCGGAAGAGGTGATGACCGACAAGGACCGGCTGGTACAGAACATGATCCGGGTGTGCAAGACCGACCTGGCGGGGATCGGGCTGGAGATCACCGCCATGAACATCGCCGACGTGGACGATCACCGCCTGGAAGGGGTGCGCGAGCCGGAACTGTACATCGCGCTGTTGAAGCGGATTCAATCGGCCAACGCCGAGGCACAGTCGCGCGCCGCGCAGGCGCAGGCGCGGGCGGCCGCCAAGGAGGAGTCGGAAACGCGGCGCGCCGAAGTGGCGGTGCGCGATGCGGCCAACGGCAAGGAGAGCCTGACTGCCCACACGCGCGTGGAGGTGGCTCAGCAGGGCCAGCGCAGCGCCATCGGCGTGCAGCGGGCACAGCGCGACGCGGAGGCCAACGTGGCCGGCATCAAGGCGCAGATCCGCGCCGAGGAACAGCGCATCGCGATGCTGCGCGAGAAGTACCGTGCCGAGATCCTGATCCCGGCCGAGGCGGAGCGGGAGCGGATGGCGCTGCAGGCCAAGACCACCGCGGCCGAGATCCGCGGCCGCGCCCAGGCCGAGATCGACCAGTTGAACCGTACCATCGAGATCCTGCGCGCGGGCGGCAAGGCGGCCCTCGCCGCCTACGTGATCGAGCACTTCGACAAGTTCATCGAGCCGTTCGCACGTACCATGGCACTGTTCCCGGCGGCGCACGCGGCGGTGATTTCTGGAGCCGGCGGCACGCACGCGCCGATCTCCGGCGTGCACCCGCATCCGGTGGAGGAGGAGAAGGCGCGCATCACCCTGCAGGCCCTCGGCGCCATCTCCACCGCCGCCGGCCCGCAACCCGCACCCGCCGAGCGTCGTCTTGGAGGGAATAGATGACAGAAATTGGTGAAGAGGTATTCGACGCGTCGGAATCGGAAGATGATGAGCAGTCTACCTCTGTCCGCTATACCATTAGCAGCTACGGTGCAGACTACCCGGTAGACAGCCTGGTTAAGCGTCTCGACCGGGGTGATGTCTATGTGCCGGAGTTCCAGCGCCGGTTCGTATGGACCCATGCCCAGGCGTCACGTCTCATCGAGTCTCTACTCCTCGGACTGCCCGTGCCCGGAATCTTCCTGTTCAAGGAGCCGGATACGCACAAGTTGGTCGTCGTCGACGGCCAGCAGCGGCTAACGTCGCTGCTTAGTTTCTACCACGGGGTTATCGGGACTAGGCAGTTCGCCCTAAAAGGAGTCGACGAGTCGATCGATGGCGCCACCTACGACACGCTCGACGAAGAAAGTCGCAGAATGCTCGACGACTCACTTCTTCATGCAACCGTGTTCCAGCAAGATCAACCCGAGGGCGACCGAAGCAGCATCTACCGGGTATTCGAGCGGCTAAACACGGGTGGGACGGCGTTGGCGCCGCAGGAAATCAGATCATGCGTGTATCGCGGCCCATTCAATGATCTCTTGCAGACCCTTAACGAAGTGGAAGACTGGCGAAGCATCTACGGGCCCGTCAGTTCCAAGCGCAAAGATCAGGAGCTCATTCTGCGCTTTTTTGCGCTGAGAGATGCCCTCAGCACGTACTCCAAGCCACTCAAACAGTTCCTTAACGACTACATGGAGGAGCATGCTGAACCCGAAGACAGTTGGCTTGATGAACATCGGGAGGTTTTTCTTCGTACCGTTTCTTGCGCGGCGCGTCATCTTCCGAGGGAGTCATTTCGGCCCGAGAGAAGCCTTAATGTAGCGGTCACCGATGCGATACTTATCGGGCTTGCCAGCAGGTTGGAGCGGGGCCGGATCAGCGACACTGAGCAACTCGGTACCGCCGCAGTAGAGCTCTCAAGACAACAGGATTTTCGAGAGGTGACCGATCGGAGTACGACGGAAGCCGCATCCATATCGAGCAGGATTCGGCAAGCTACAGAGGCGTTCAATAGCGTCCGATGAGTCTACACGGCGATCGCCAGAGAGTTGAGAACCAGATCCGCTCCACGCTTACCCATGCGGCGAACGTCCACGATGAATTGCAGGGAGCACTGGCTCGGCACACCTGTGTTCTGATAAGTACGTATCTGGAAGTTGCGCTGCGAGAAATAGTGCTGGGCTTCATCGGAAATCGATCCGATGGTCGTGTCATGTCGTTCTGCGAGGGCTGCTTGAGATCGTTTCGTGATCCGAATATGGAGAAGATCCTTCAGCTCGTTGGTCGCTTCGGAAGCGACTTGCGCGTGAGGTTGGAGACAGCGGTACAGGATAGGCAGAAGGACCATCTCAATAGCGTGTACGGGAACCGAAATCTGATAGTTCACCGGGGACAATCAGACATAAGTCTCGCCTACGTCAGGGATTACTTTGAGAGAGCGCGCGGTGTCGTCAATTCTGTACGAGCACTGATGTTGGCCCCGAACTGAATTACGCGCAGCACGCGACGGCGGCCAGTGCCGCGCCAGCTTCCGATTGCTGGCGCGCGCCGCTTGGTGGGATGGCTATCCCTCCAGTTGGGCGAAGCGGGTGAAGTAGTCGGGGAAGGTCTTGGCGGTGCAGCCGGGGTCGGCGATGGATATGCCGGGGGTGCGCAGGCCGGTGACGGCGAACGCCATCGCCATGCGGTGGTCTTCGTAGGTCTCCACGGTGGCGCCGCGCGGGGTGGCCGGCTCGATGCGCAGGCCGTCGTCGCGCTCCTCGACCGGCACGCCCAGGCGGCGCAGCTCGGTGGCCAAGGCGGCTACCCGGTCGGTCTCCTGCAGGCGGGTGTGGGCGATGCCGCGGATGGTGACCGGCGCCTTGGCGAACGGCGCGATGGCCGCCAGCGTGGGCGCCGTGTCGCTGATCGGGGCAAGGTTGACGTCGACGCCGGCGAGCTGGGCGGGCCCCCGCACGGTGACCTCGTCGCCCCGCCAGCGCACCTTGCAGCGCATCCGGTGCAGCACTTCCAGGAACGCCAAGTCGCCCTGCAGCGAGTCGCGCGTCAGGCCGGTCACGCGCACCTGGCCGCCGGTCACCGCGGCGGCCGCGAAGAAGTAGGAGGCGTTGGTGGCGTCCGGCTCGATCATCATGTTCACGGGGTGGTAGCGCTGCCCGGCGGCGATGTACAGGCTCGTGCTGCCGCCGGCCGCGGTCACGCCGAACTGGCCCATGAGCCGCGTGGTCATACCCACGAACGGCTTCGACACCAGCGCTCCGGTGATGTGCACGGTGGTGGCGGCGCGTGCCAGCGGCGCCACCATCAGCAGGGCCGAAATCGGCTGGCTGCTGCGCATGCCGGAGATCTGCAGGTTGCCCCCGGCGAGCCCGGCGCCGCACAGGGTGAACGGCATGCGCGGCGGCTGCGAGTCCGAGGTGATGCGCGCGCCCTGGGCGGTCAGCGCGGCGAGCAGTTCGTCGATCGGCCGCTCGCGCATGCGCGGCACCCCGTCGACCGTGTAGCAGCCCTCGCCGAGCGCCAAGAGGGCGGTCAGAAAGCGCGCCGCCGTGCCGGCGTTGCCCACGAACAGGTCCGCCTCCCGCGCCGGGATGGCGCCGCCTTGGCCGTCGACGCTGATGGTCGCGGCTTCGGCGTCCTCCCGCACCTCGATGCCGAGCGCCCGCAGCGCGGCGCCGAAGTAGCGCGTGTCGTCGCTGAACAGGGCGTTGTGCAGGGTCGACGTGCCGGTGGCCAGCGCCGCCATGCACATGGCGCGGTTGGTCAGGCTCTTGGAACCGGGCACCCGCATCTCGACATCGATCGGCCCGCTCGCTGGTGAAATGGCTTGTACGCTCACCCCGCGATGGTGCCGCACGGAGCCGCGACCGTACAAGGGGCGATCTCCGAAATGAGTGATCATCGACGAAACGGCGTCCCTCTCTCGGTGGAGTCGGCTATAGCGACGGAGCCTTGCCGGCGCGGCTTGCTCGTACGGGGCACAGCGCGCCGTTCTTCCCAGAGGGTGCTGGCGTCATTCGGCGTGGTGCGGCATTCTGTTCTCAGGCCAGGCGAGGCCGGACACGATCTGCGCGGCGTCTGGTGCTGAGTGCGCTTACAAGGAGTGAAACATGGAAAAGACAGCCATCACGTCGGCACAGGGGGCGCCGCCGGGCGGGCCGTATACGCCGGCGCTGCGCTGGGGGGAGTTGTTGTTCGTTTCGGGGCAGGTGGGGGTCGATCCGGCCACCGGCGAGCCGGTGGAGGGCGACTTCGCCGCCGAAGTGCGGCAGGTGCTGAGTAACGTCAAGACACTGGTGGAGGCGGGCGGTTCGTCGATGGACAAGGTGCTGCGGGCCACCGTCTACCTGACCGACATGGCGCTGTTCGCGGACATGAACGCGGTCTACGAGCAGTTCTTTCCCGAGCCGCGTCCCACCCGCAGCACGGTGCGGGTCGGGCTGGCAAGGCAGTTCCGCGTCGAGATCGACGTAATCGCCCACACCTGACGCCCGGTGTCCGTGGAAACCACCCGGCACCAGGTGCGCTACGGCGACGCGCGGCGGATGAACGCGGTGCCCGACGGCTCGGTGGCGTTGGTGGTGACCTCGCCCCCCTACCCGATGATCGAGCTGTGGGACGAGCAGTTCAGCCGCGTGGACACGCGCATCGCGAAGGCGTTGACAGGCGAGCACGGCGACCAGGCGTTCGAGTTCATGCACGCGCGCCTGGACGCGGTGTGGCGCGAGTGTCACCGCGTGCTGCAGCCGGGCGGGCTGGCGTGCATCAACATCGGCGACGCCACCCGCAAGATCGATGGCGAGTTCCGGCTGTTCTCCAACCACAGCCGCATCCTGCACGCCCTGATGGGACTCGGCTTCTCGATACTGCCCGACATCCTGTGGCGCAAGCCCACCAACGCGCCCAACAAGTTCCTTGGCTCCGGCATGCTTCCGGCCGGCGCGTACGTGACTTACGAGCACGAGTACATCCTGATCGCCCGCAAGGGCGGGCCGCGCAAGTTCTCCCCCGCCGACAAGGCGCGCCGCCGGCGCAGCGCCTTCTTCTGGGAAGAACGCAACGAGTGGTTCTCCGAAGTGTGGCTCGGTCTGGTCGGCGCCAGACAACTCATCGGCGACGCGGTATCCGATGATCGTGACACCCGCGCGCGCAGCGCCGCGTTTCCGTTCGAACTGGCTTATCGGCTGATCCAGATGTACTCGTTGATCGGCGATACGGTGCTCGACCCGTTCCTCGGCACCGGCACCACGACCGCCGCCGCTATCGCCGGCGGCCGCTCCAGCATCGGCTTTGAGATCGAACGCAGCCTCAAGCAGCCGATCCGCAACACCATCGAGACGGCCGTCCCGCTCGGCCGTGAGTACGCTCGTCGCCGGCTCGAAGCGCACCTGGATTTCGTACACGCGCGCGAGGAGGCGGGCCGCGCATGCCGCCACCTCAACCGCCACTACGGGTTCCCGGTGGTGACAGGCCAGGAGACCGACCTGCAATTCACCGTCCCCACGGCGGTGGAGTCCGTGACGGGCAGGACGTTCTCCGTCGAACACGAGCCTGCGCCGCTGCCGGTCCGTTCGTCTCAGATCGAGCTACCCTTCGCGAGCAACTCATGAAGGTCAAGGTCAGTCGGAAGACTCATGGATAGGGGCGAACTTGCGCGGCTGATCGGGTCGGGGGCGAGCTCGGGGGTGGAGTTCAAGCGGGATGATCTGCGTCCGGAGCGGGTGGGGCGAGTGGTCGCCGGCCTGCTCAACCTGGAAGGGGGGCACTTGCTGCTCGGGGTGGAGGACGACGGCACGGTCGCCGGCCTCTCCCGGGACCGGCGGCGGGCCGAGGAGTGGGTGATGGAGGCGGCGCGCGCCCACGTGCGCCCGGCGACGATTCCGTACTGGGAGACGGTCGAGTGGCGCGATGGAGTGGTCGTCGGCGTCGTGTCGCTGCCGGCGGACGCCCCGGACAAGCCCTACAAGGCGAAGCGCGGTTCGGCCTGGGTCACGCAGGTGCGGGTCGGAACCACCACCCGCGACGCCACCGACGAGGAGGAGATGCGCCTCTACCAGCAGTCGGGGCGGCTGCAGTACGACCGCAAGCCGGTGCCCGGCACCTCGTTCGCCGACCTCGACCGGCGCCGCCTGATCAACTATTTCCGCGATGTCCGCGAGCAGGAGTGCCCCGATGAGACCGACGAAGCAGCCTGGACGCGGCTCCTGGTGAACACCGAGATCATGGTGGAAGGGAGTGGGCGGTCAATGGCGAGTGCGGCCGGACTGCTCCTGTTCGGCAAGAGTCCCAATCGCTTTCTCCCGCACGCTGGGGTAAGTGCCGCAGCATACTGCGGTGCCGAGAAGGACTACGACGCCAGGGAGCGGGCCACGGTGCGGGGACCGGCGGTGTCGCTGGCGTTCCAACGGACGGAAGCGGACGGGATGGGTTACCCCGGGCAGGCACGCACGTTCTCCGAGGGCAGCGAGTGGATGGAGAGCGGCGTGATCGAACGCACGCTCGAGTTCGTGCGGCGGAATGTCGGCCTGGAGGCCTGGATCGATGCCGGCGGACGCCGCCGGGAGCGCTGGGAGTACCCGCTGGAGGCGGTGCGGGAGGCGGTCGTGAACGCGGTCGCGCACCGCGACTACACGATCACGGTGAGCGACATCGAGTTGTCGATCTACGCCGACCGCATGGAGATCGTCTCGCCCGGCCGGCTGCCGAACACGGTCACGGTGGCCAAGATGCGCGCCGGCTACCGTGCCACCCGCAACGAGCTGGTGAAGGAGGTGCTGCGCGACTACCGCTATGTCGAAGCCACCGGCCTGGGGGTGCCGCGCAAGATCGTGCGCGGCATGCAGGAGCACAACGGCACCGAGCCGGACCTAGTCGAGGAGGAGGACCGCTTTACCGTGCAGCTCTGGAAGCGGCGTCCGGTGGTGGGGGCGTGATGGGGAGCAAGCCGAACGTCGTCTACTTCCTGGTCGACGACATGGGCTATGGCGACGTGTCGTGCCTCAATCCGCGCGGCAGAATCGCCACGCCGCAGTTCGACCGGCTGGCGCGCGAGGGGATGGTGTGCCGCGACGCGCACTCCAGCTCCGCGGTGTGCTCGCCTTCCCGTTACGGGGTGCTTACCGGCCGCTACAACTGGCGCACGACCCTGCAGCGGGGCATCGTCAGCCCGTACGGGCCGCCGCTGATCGACGGACGGCGGCTCACGGTGGGCAAGCTGCTGCAGCGCCATGGCTACCACTGCGGCGCCATCGGCAAGTGGCACCTGGGCATGGACTGGCCGTTCGATGCCGCGCCGCGGGGCGGGCCGACCGCGGCATCGGCCAACTGGCCGAGCGCGGCAGACGAGGACTTCCTGCCGCCGCACGCCGCCGGCCAGCCGGCCTCCGGGGAGCTGGAGGTAACCGACCGGCAGCGGGCGCGGTGGCGCGAATTCTTTGCGCGCCGGATCGCCGGCGGCCCCACCACGCGCGGATTCGACTACTACTTCGGGGTCGACGTGCCCAACTGGCCGCCCTATTGCTATATCGAGAACGACGCCACGGTCGGCGCGCCGAGCGAGTTCCTGCCGGCGCGGCTGCTCGGCGACAACCTTGCCAGCCTGCCGGGCCCCGCGATGCCCTACTGGCACTTCGAGCAGCTCCTGCCGGCGTTCGCCCGCGCCGCCGACCGCTACATCGCCGCCCGTGCCGCCGCCGGGCAGCCGTTCTTCCTCTACCTGCCGATGACCTCGCCGCACACCCCGCTGTCGGTCAACAAGCGATGGATCGGCGCCAGCGGCCTCAACAATCTGTACGCCGACCTGGTGATGGAGACCGACGACGTGTTCGGGCAGGTGCTCGATTCGCTGGAGCGCCACGGCGTCGCCGGCGACACCCTGGTCATCTTCACCAGCGACAACGGCTGCGCGCCCTACATCGGCGTGGACCAGATGGAGGCGCAGGGCCACCACCCGAGCGCCGGCTTCCGCGGCTACAAGTCGGACGCCTGGGACGGCGGCCACCGCGTCCCGTTCATCGCGCGCTGGCCGGGCGTGATCGAACCCGGCAGCGGCAGCGACCGGCTGGTGTGCCTGACCGACCTGCTGGCCACCTGCGCCGACTTCCTGGAGGATCCGCTGCCGCCCGACTGCGGCGAGGACAGCGTCAGCATGATGCCCGTGTTCGAGGGCCGCGACGAGCCGATCCGCGACCACGTGGTGCACCACTCCATCTCCGGCAAGTTCGCCATCCGCAACCAGCGCTGGAAGCTGGTGCTGTGTCCGGGGTCGGGGGGATGGACCCTGGACGACGCCGCCGCGGCCGGCGACGGGCTGCCGCTGGTGCAGCTCTACGACATGCGGCGCGACCCGGCCGAGCGCCGCAACCTGCATGCCGAACATCCCGTGGTGGTGAAGGAGATGGTGGCGCACCTGAAGCGGCTGGTCGCCGCCGGGCGCAGCACGCCGGGGCCGGAGCAGAACAACGACGCGGCCGTGGACATCTGGAAGGCGGACACGCTGCCGGGCGTCGATCCCGCGGTATTCGACGACTACTGAACGCGGGCAGCCCTTGCCTTCCCGGTATTCTCCTTTTCAACAGGCGGAATAAAGGATAATCTCTCCTTTCAATAAGGAGAAAGTGATTTGGACTCCCCGATGCGTCAGGCTCTGGAGGAACAGCTTGCGGACTCGCTTGCGCGGCCGCTTCCTTCGCTCACGCCGCGCCGCGTGTTCGGGCGTAGTGTGCTGCCGGGGAAGGCTACGGCGGTGACCGGGATGCGGCGCGCCGGCAAGACCACCTTTCTGCATCAGATGCGGCGCGAACGCGTCGACCGGGGCATCGCCCGAGACCTGTTGCCGTTCGTTTCCTTCGAGGACGAGCGCCTCGCCGGACTGGAAGCGGCCGAGCTTGGCGTTCTGGTTGATGAGTACTACCGGCGCGTACCGCGGGCCCACGACGGGACCGTGACGTGGTGTTTCGACGAGATCCAACTGGTGCCGGGTTGGGAGCGGTTCGTGCGCCGGCTGCTCGACGCCGGCGCTGGCGCCGGCGAGGTGTTGATCAGCGGATCGTCGGCGGCGCTGCTGTCGCGTGAGATCGCCACCGCGCTGCGCGGCCGGGCGTGGCAGGTGCTGATCCATCCGTTCGCGTTCGCTGAAGCGCTGCACCACCGGGGGTTCTCGATCCCCGGTCCCCAGGATCGCGCATCGACGCGCGAACGTCATCGACTGGAGCGGGCGCTGCTCGACTGGCTGGCCGCCGGCGGATTTCCGGAGGCGCAAGGACTGGACCCCGAGTCGCGGCATCAGCTCCATCGCGACTACGTGGACGTGGCGGTGCTGCGCGACGTGGTGGAGCGCCACCAGGTGCGTAACGTCGCGGCGCTGCGCTGGCTGGTGCGGCACCTCCTGGGTAACGCCGGTTCCACCTTCAGCGTGGAGAAGTTCCACGCCGCGCTGCGTTCCCAGGGCCTGCCGGTGGGCCGGGACACGCTGCACGAATACCTCGCTTACCTGGAGGACTGCTACCTGGTGCGGGTGGTGTGGATGGAGTCGGCTTCCGAGCGCCAGCGGATGGTCAATCCGCGCAAGGCGTACCCGGTCGACCCCGGCTTGATCCCGGTGTTCGACCGCAGCGGGCGCGCCAACGTCGGACACGCGCTGGAGACCGCGGTCCTGATCGAACTGGAGCGCCGCCGGCGCGAGGTCACGTACGTGCGCACCCCGGAGGGCTACGAGGTGGATTTTCTCGCCCGCGACGCCGGCGGCGGCATGGAGCTGATCCAGGTGTGTGCGGACGCCTCCGACCCGGCGACCGCGGCCCGCGAGCTGCGCGCCCTGGCGGCGGCCGGCGATCGGTTCCCGCGCGCCGGCCGGCGGCTGATAACCCTGACCGGTGACGCGTTCCCCCCGCAGCCGCTCGCCGGGGTAGTGGTGCAAGCGGCCGCCGAGTGGCTGCTTGCGCCGTACGCCGCGGTCAGGTGATGCGGATGAGAACGTGGTCGCCCCGCGCGGTGCCTCCTCCAGCCGTCACCGGGCGCCGGACGGTTCGACCCGGCTGAACGCCAGGCCGGAGATGCGTTCGAAGTGGCCGTCGCCGGTCAGCAGCACGGCGCCGCTTTCCATGGCCTGCGCAGCGATCCACACGTCGTTCACCGGAATCGGCGTGCCGGCGCGCCGCAACTGCGCGGATATGCGGCCGAAGCGATCGGCGGTCTCGAAGGTCGCGGGATGGAATTCGACGAACGGACTGGCGAGAAACTCCTCCAGTTGCGTCCGATTCTTGTCGTAACGGGTACCATGGCGGAAGCCGTACAGCAGCTCTGCCACCGTCGCCACCGGTAGCACGACCCGCTGCGCAGCACGGACTTTCGCTCTGACCTCGGCGGCACCGCGCATGTACGCGGTGTACACGTTGGTGTCGAGTGCCAGGATCATCGCCAGAACGGGTCGTCGGCCCGGTCCAGCTCCGCCACCGCTTCCAGGACGGTACGCTCCTCCTCTGCCGACCACGAGCCGAAGAAACGGTCGAGGGCGTTGCCGATGGTCGGCGGCCCTTCGCCGGGGCCGCCCATGCCCGCTCCTTTCCGCATCAGCGCCAGGGCGGCCTTGTTCAACGACGTGTCGCGACGCCGCGCCTCTTCGCGTACGCGTCGTTCCAGTTCCACGTCGCGAAATCGAATCGTCAACTGGGTCATGAAGGACAGCGTAACGCGGGGTTAGCATCAGTTCCAGTCTTAGTGAGGCAAAGTGAGTCTCACTTGGCTGACCGTCGGCCCACGTGCTCGTCGTTGGCCCGGCATGCGGGCCGTCAGGTGACGTGGATGAGCTGGTCGCGGCGCGGGCCGATGGACACCCAGCGCACTGGTATGCCGGCGGCGGTTTCGATGGCGCGCACGTAGGACTGCGCCTCGGGTGGCAACTCCGCGAAGCTGCGCGCGCCGCTGATGTCGCAGCGCCAGCCGGGCAGGGTCTCGTACACCGGGCGGGCGCGTTCCAGCACCGCCGTGGCCGGGAAGTCGTCCACGCGCCGGCCGTCCACCTCGTAGGCGGTGCAGACCGGAATGGCGTCCAGGTAGCCGAGCACGTCCAGCAGCGTCACGGCCAGCTCGGTGGCGCCCTGCACGGCGCAGCCGTAGCGGGTGGCCACGGCGTCGAACCAGCCGACCCGGCGCGGGCGACCGGTGGTGGCGCCGTACTCGCCGGCGTCGCCGCCGCGCTCGCGCAACTCGTCGCCGCAGGGGCCGGTGAGCTCGGTGGTGAACGGTCCGGCGCCGACGCAGGAGGAGTACGCCTTGACGGTGGCCACCACGCGGTCGATGGCATGCGCTGGCACGCCGGCGCCCACGGTGGCGAACCCGGCCAGCGGCGAGGAGGAGGTGACGTACGGGTAGATGCCGTGGTCGGGGTCGCGCAGGGCGCCGAGCTGGCCCTCCAGCAGCAGGTGCTTGCCGTCGCGCAACGCCGCCTGCAGCAGCGCCGTGGAGTCCACCACCATCTCGCGCACCCCGGCGCCGAGGGCAAGCATCTCCTCGACTACGCGCTCCAGGGCCAGCGGCGCGGCGTCGTACAGGTGCTCGCGCAGCACGTTGATGCGCGGCAGCGTGTGCTCGAGCCGGCCGCGCAGGTGGCCGGCGTCGAACAGCTCGCGCACCTGGAAGCCCACCTTCAGGTACTTGTCGGCGTAGAACGGCGCGATGCCCGACTGGGTGGAGCCGAACTTGGCCGCCCCGCGCCGAGCCTCCTCGAGCCTGTCCAGCTCGACGTGCCACGGGAGCACCACCTGGGCGCGGTCGGCAATCAGCACGCGTGGATTGGGCGCGCCGCGTTCGCGCAACTCGGCCAGCTCGGCGAGTAGCGCCGCCACGTCGACGGCGACGCCGGGGCCCAGCAGGTTGGTGGTGTGGGCGTGGCACACGCCGCACGGCACCAGGTGCAGGGCGAACTTGCCGTACTGGTTGATTATGGTGTGGCCGGCGTTCTTGCCGCCCTGGAAACGGATCACCACGTCGGCGGTCTCGGCCAGGTAGTCGCACAGCTTGCCCTTGCCCTCGTCGCCCCAGTTGGCGCCGACCACCGCCGTCACCGGCATCGCGTGCTCCTGATGGTGCCGCTCGCCGCCTGCCTGGACCGGAACGGCCTGCGGGGCGGGGGCGCCGGCGCCGCGCGTTTCATCGTATCCGGTGCCACCGAGCGACCGTGCCGGATCACGCCGGCCGCCCCCGGCGCCGGTCCACCGGTGCGGCGGCGCCATCCGGACTGCCGGCGTTCGCCGCGGCTCCGCCAAGCGCGCGCACGGCGCCGTCGGTGGTAGCGCTGGAGCCGTCGGCGCCGTCAGCGGCCGCACGCGCGGCGGTGCGCACGCCGCCGGTGCCGGCTGCCGGCAGCCGGTCCGGGGTGCGCGAGGCGCCGCCGTCATCGCCGCCGGCGCCCGTACCGTCGCTCCCGCCAGCGCCCGGCAAGCCTTCCCCGGTGTGCCTGGCACTGCCATCACCGCCGCCGGTGCGCACGCGGCCGGTCTCGGCGGCAGCGGACAAGCGATCCGCGGAGCGCGCCAGGGTTCCGTCGCGCTCGGTGCCGCCAGCGGCAGTCGCGCCGCCGCCGGCTTGGGCAGATCGGACGGCGCTCGGCTCCTGCGCGGCGCGGTGCGCGGTATCGGCGCCGCCGGCGCGGGGGGGGGGGGGGGGGGGGGGGGGGGGCCCCCCCCGCGGGGGGCGGGGGGGGGGGGGGGGGTTTTAGAGGGGGGGGGCGGGGGGGCGTGGGGGGGGGGCCCCCCCACGGCCGGGGCTGCAGCCATGTCGCGAGCTTCGCCTGCGATGCGCCTTTCCTGC
>JAPPGB010000047.1 GCA_028821475.1 Spirochaetaceae bacterium | reverse complement strand
GGACGCGGGAGGCGCCGGTCATGCGGAGCGCGCGGCGGCTGCCGCGAATCCGGTCGCCGGGGCCGGCGCACCGCACGGCCCCTCGCCGTCGGACCCGGCAACTCGCGGGACCCTCGGAGCGGGGGCCGGCGCACCACACGGTCCCCTGCCGCCGGGCTCGGCGCCGCAGATCCTGAAGGGTGTCCGGGTGCTGGACCTGTCCAACGTGCTGGCCGGCCCGTGCAGCGCCCGCACGCTGGCCGAGTACGGCGCCGACGTGATCAAGATCGACCCGCCCGCCACCTACCTCGGCCCGCTGCGCTTCTCCTGGTTCCCGATCGAGGTGAGCCAGGGCAAGCGCTCCATGGTGCTGGACCTCAAGACCAAGGAGGGGCTGGGCGTGTTCTGGGGCCTGCTGGAGACCGCCGACGTGGTGGTGCACAACTTCCGGCTCGGGGTGGCGGAGCGGCTCGGCATCGACTATGAGAGCGTCAAGCGGCGCAAGCCGGACATCGTCTACCTCAGCTTCACCGCCTACAACGGCCCGCGTCCGGGGCCGTGGGCGGCGTGGACCTCGTTCGACCCCGCGGTGCAGGGGGCGACCGGCATCATGCGCCGCTACGGCGGCGACGGCAAGCCGGTGCTGCACGGCTGGGGTTCGTGCATCGACTACATGGCCGGCTATTCCGCCGCCTACGGGCTGGCGCTGGCCCTGTACAAGCGCCGGACCGGGCGCGGCGGCGACCGGGTATCCGCGTCGCTGGCGCAGGCAGCGCAACTGGTACAGGCGCCGTTTATGGTGGCCAGCGAGACGCACCGCCCGGGCGGCGAGCCGCACGGCCAGCGCGCCCGCGGCGAGCACGCGCTGGCGCGGCTGTACCGGGCGCGCGACGGCTGGCTGTTCGTGCAGGGGCTGCCGACGGACCTGGCACGAGTCGCCGCCATCGACGAGCTGGCCGGTTTCCCGCACGGCGAAGCGGGCGACGCCGGGCGCGTCCGGTTCCTGGAACGGGCGATCCGGCGGCGGAAGGTGGCGTTCTGGACCGTGGCGTTCAACCAGGCCGGCCTCGGCTGCCACCGCGTCGACTCGATCGAGGACATCCGCCGCGAGTACGTGCACGAGATGACCACCGGCAACCTGACGCGCCACTGGGACGACGGGCGCTCCATCTCGGCGGTCAGGATCGCCGACCACCCGGCCGGCAGCCCCGTGGACGTGGTGGCGCCCGCCTACGCCCGGTTCCGCAACACGGCGCTGCGGCTGGGCCGGCCGATGCCATACATGGGCAGCGACAGCCGCGCCATTCTGCTCGACGCCGGCTACCCGGAGACGCGCATCGACGAGCTGCTGGCCGGCGGCGCGGTCAAGCAGCGCTTCCACCGCGACTACCTGCCCGGCTGACGCGCCCGGCGCCTCTCGGCGGTCCTGCACCTGCATCGCCGCCGCCGGCGGGCGGCGGTAGCCGGCGACAGCGGGCGCGGCGCTTTCTTCAGACCGCCGCACCCGTGCGCGAGCCGCGTATCAGTCGAAGGCGGCGACGATCTCCTGCTCGATGCGCTGGATCTCCTCGACGTTGCCGGTCGGGATATTGCCGAACATGATCTCGTCGACCCCCTCGTCGATCAGCACGCCGATCCGGTCCACCACCTGCTGGCGGCTGCCCACCATCGTGCCCTCGCCCAACGACTTGGTCAGGGCAGCGCCCGCCTTCTCTGCCGCGGCGTCGTCGCCGACCACGATCGGCATCAGGATGGTGCGCCGGATCTCGGCCGGGTCGCGCCCGACGCGCTCGCAATGGCGCTCCAGCACCGACACCTTGTGGCGGAACATATCCAGCGACACGCCCTGCCCGGCCCAGCCGTCCAGGTTGAGCATGTCGCCGTACTTGGCCAGGGTGCGCAGGGTGCGCCGCTCGCCGGTACCGCCCACCAGGATCGGAATGTGCGGCTTCTGGTAGCAGCCCGGAGACATCTGCAACTGGTCGGCCCAGTAGTAGCGGCCGCGGAAGTCGATCGGCCCCTCGGTGGTGAACAGCGTGCGGATCAGCTTGCACGCCTCCTCGAAGCGGTCCGAGCGTTCGCGCATGGTCGGGAACTTCCACCCGAAGCCGTAGTGCTCGCGCTCGCACCAGGCGGCGCCCAGCGACAGGGTAAACCGGCCCTTGGATGCCTGGTCGAGCGAGGTGGCCATCTTGGCGAGCAGCGCCGGGTTGCGGTAGGTGTTGCCCAGCACCAGGTGCCCGAGCCGCAGCTTGCTGGTCATGCCGGCGGCGACCGCGGCCATCGTGTAGCCCTCGAACGCCGGCCGGTGCTCGCTCGAGCGCTGGCCCTTGGGCCCGCCCCACGGCGGGAAGAAATGGTCGGCGAACCAGAGGCTGTGCCATGGCCCCGCCTCCATGGCGTTGATCGAACGCGCAATCTCGTCCCAGGTGACACCGTAGACGTTGACCTGGATTCCGAACTTCATGTGGTACTCCTCGCGGGCCGACTGCCCGCCTCACCGTTTCATGGACCGGACCGACGGTCAACCCCGACCGGCTCCGCCGGACTTTGCGCCGGTGACGCCGCGCAACACGACCATCGTCCGCTCCACGCTACCGGGCAGGTGCGGGCGCCGCCGGCACGGGTATGATGGGCGCGGAGGCGGCGATGCCCAACCTGGTGCTGATCATGTCCGACGAAGCGCGCAAGGACGTGCTGTTCCATGAACACTATCCGTTCGCACGCACCCCGAACATCGACGCGCTGCGCGCCGAAGCGGTGTCGTTCGGCAACTGCTTCGCCAACTACCCGGTGTGCGTGCCGTCGCGAGCGTCGTTGATCACCGGGCGCTACCCGCACCAGGTCGGCGTGCTGCACAACACCCACCGCCTGCCGGCCGGCGAGCGCGATCTGGGCCACCACCTATCCGCGCACGGCTTCGACTGCGTGGCGTTCGGCAAGACGCACGGCGTCAACCGCGGCTTCCGGTCGGTCACCTACGACAAGGTGGCCACCATGGGATTCGAGAACCACGGCTACCTGGAAGATCCCGAGCGGATCACCGGCGTGTTCGACCGGCCGGCGGAGGAGTATTGCGACTTCGTGGCCTGCCGGCAGTTCGACGACTACCTGCGCGGCCGCGCCGCCGGCGCACCGTTCGCGGCATTCGTGGGCATCTACGCGCCCCACCCTCCGTTGTACCCGCCGCTCGAGTACGCCGGCCTCTACTCCGCGGACCGGATCACGCTGCCGCCGCGGCCGTCGGTGCGCCACGACGCCGCGCGCCCGTCGATCCAGGGCGTCCCGCGCCGGCGCTGGGACTCCTATCCCGACGCGACGCGCCGCCAGGTGATCGCCACCTACCTGGCGCTGATCACGCTGCTCGACGACTGCGTCGGTCGCATCCTCGCCACGCTGCGCGCAACGGCAACGCTCGACGACACTCTCGTGGTGCTGGTCTCCGATCATGGCGACCAGCTCGGCGAGCACGGCATGGCGGGCAAGATGGGCAACCTGTACGAGGCGTCGGTCCGCGTGCCGCTGGTGATCCGCCTGCCGGGCGCCGCCCACGCCGGCGCCGACCGGCAGCAGCTTGTCGAGATGGTGGACCTGTTCCCGACCATCTGCGACCTCCTCGGCGTGCCGCATCCCGAGGGCCTGCAGGCGCCGGCCGGGCGCAGTCTTGTCCCGGTGGTGGCGCACGCCGACTCCGTGCATCGGCGGATCGTGCACGCGATGCTGCTGGAGGGTCAGATGGCGCGCACCGAGCGCCTGAAGCTGAACTTCTACGCCGATGACAGGTGTGAACTGTACGACCTGGCCGACGACCCGGAGGAAGCGACGAACCGTTACGACGATCCCGCCTACCGCGCCCGGCAGCAAGAGCTGCTCGCCGAGATCACCCGCTTCCTGATCCGCTATCCTCGGGTGGCCGACCGCCGCGGGAACGAGTACTTCGGCTGACGGCTCGGCAGGCGGCTCCCCATGCGGATCACCCCATCGTCCACTGCGACGTGCCCCGGGTCACGGGAGCCTGCTCTCCGTACACTGAGACCGAACCGGTGCAACGGTGCAGCATGGACGAAAACGCTCGTTACGCTCACACCGCAGTCGGCATGGTCAGGGCGGGGCCGGCGGCGTACAATTGAGAACGAGTCTGAACGGTCACTCCGTGACTTGGAGACGATGAAATCCGATGCTCAGGCATCGCCCGCCGGCCGGCTTTTCCGGACCAGGCATAGGAAGCAGTCATGGCAGCCAGCAATCACCAGGTCGCCGTTCTCGGGGCCAGCCGCAACCGGCAGCGCTACGCCAACCGCGCCGTGCGTGCCCTGCAGCAGCACGGCTACGGCGTGGTGCCGATCAACCCTGCGCACGAGGAAATAGAGGGATTGCCCGTGGTGCCCGGCCTGGGCGCGCTGCAGCGCCGGGTGCACACCCTCACCGTGTACGTCGGGCCGCGCCACGTCGTCCCGTTGATCGACGGCATCGTCGCCGCCCGCCCGCGGCGGGTCATCCTCAACCCCGGCACCGAGTCGGAGCAGTTGGAGCGGGCGCTCGACGAGCACGGCATTCCGTACCTGGAGGCATGCACGCTCGTGCTGCTGGCAACAGGCCAATTCGAGAGCGCACTGGCGCCCGCGCCTCTGGACACGTCTGCGGGCGGAAACGCGTCGTGAGCGAGGCGGCCGTGCGCGAGAGCGCGTTCAGCAGTGGCAAGCAGGCGGCGCGCGGCGAGCGGGCGATGGTGGCCACCAAGCACCGGCTGGCGACCAAGGCGGCGCTGGACATGCTGCGCGGCGGCGGCAACGTGGTGGACGCGGCGGTGGCGGCGGCGTTCGCGGTCGGCGTGGTGGAGCCGTGGAGCAGCGGCATCGGCGGCGGCGGCTACCTGGTGTACCAGGTGGGCGGGCGCGGCGGCGTGTTCGGGTTCCCGATGCGCGCGCCGCTGGGGGTGACCCCCGGCATGTACCGACTCACGGGTACCCCCGCGGTCGGCGCGTTCGGCTGGCCGGGGGTCGAGGACGACGCCAACCTGGAGGGGCCGCGTTCGGTGGCCACCCCCGGCGCGGTGGCCGGCCTGACCGCGGCGCAGCGGGAACTTGGCCGCCTGCCGCTGGAGGACGTGCTCGCCCCCGCCATCGAGCTGGCGCGCGGCGGCTTCGCGCTGGAGTTCCACGACCTGATGGCGTTCGGCCAGCAGGCCGGCAAGCTGACCCGCCATGCGGAGCTGCGGCGCGTGTTTCTGCCGAACGGAGACCTGCCGCACGGCATACAGATTCCCGGCCCCGGCTACCGGCGCGGCGATCCGGTGCGCGCGGAACCGGCCAAGATCCGCCAGCCGGAACTGGCCGATACGCTCGAGGGAATTGCCCGCGGCGGCGCCGCCGGCTTCTACCGCGGCGGCGTGGCGGGCCGCATCGTGGACGCCGTGCGCGCCGGCGGCGGCGTGCTGAGCCGCGCCGACCTGGAGACCTACCGCCCGTTGCATTGGCAGGCGGGCGTGTCCGGGGACGGCCCCCTGGAGGTGCGTTACCGCGACCTGCGCGTGCGCGTGGCTCCGTTCGCGAGCGGCGGCATCACCAGCGCCATGACCCTGCAGATGCTTGCCAACGCCGACCTGGCCGCCTGCGGGCACAACAGCGCCGAGGCGCTGCACCGCTACATCTGCGCCGCCCGCCTCGCCTACGCCGACCGGTTCGCCTTTCTGGCTGACCCGGAAAGCGCCGACGTACCGTGGCGCGGCCTCACATCGCCCGCCTACGCCGCGCGCCGCTGGGCGGCGGTCGGACGCAAGGCGCCGCACCACTTCAAGGCCGGCGACCCGTGGCGGGAGGAGGGCAGGCGCGCGCCGCGGCGTCCACCCGGCAGCGCGCCCGGCTACCAGGACGGCACCACCCACCTGTGCGTGCTCGACGGCGACGGCAACGCGGTGTCGCTCACCAACACGCTGATGGCCGGCTTCGGCTCCGGCGTGGTGGCGCCCGGCACCGGCGTGGTGCTCAACAACGGCATGATGTGGTTCGATCCCGTGCCCGGCCACGTCAACTCGGTCGCGCCGCGCAGGCTGCCGCTCAACAACATGTCGCCGCTGTTGGTGCTCGACGGCGGGGGGGCACGGCTGGCGGTGGGGGCTTCCGGCGGGCGCCGGATCACCAACTGCGTTACCAGCCTGGTGGTGAAGATGCTCGACTTCGGGCTCGGCCCGCAGGCCGCCATCGACGCGCCGCGGCTCGACTGCAGCACGCCGCTGACCGCCGTCGACGGCCGCGTCGACCCCGCGGTGATCGACGAGTTGCGCGCGCGCCGCCACCATGTCGGCGCCATCGATTCGCGCTACGTCACCGAGGGCCTCAGCCCGTTCGCCAGCCCGGTCGCCGCCGCGCGCGCCGCCGGCGGCCTGCGCGGCGGCGCCGATACCTTCCACAGCGCGCACGCGGCGGGGCTGTGATGCAGGCGCTGATCACCGGGCCGATCGATGCCCGGCATACCGTGATCCTGGCCCATGGCGCCGGCCAGGCGATGGACCATCCGGCGATGAACGCGCTCGCCGACGGACTCAACGACGCCGGGCTGCGGGTGGCGCGGTTCGAGTTCCCGTACATGCACCGCCGCCGGGTAAACGGCCGGGGCGGTGCTCCCGACCGCCAGCCGGTGCTGGAGCAGACCTGGCGCGACGTGATCGCACGCGTCCGGACCGCGGTCGGCGGTGACGTGGCGATCGGCGGACGCTCCATGGGCGGGCGCATCGCCAGCCTGGTGGCCGACGAGTGCGCCGCGCAGGCGCTGATCTGCTACGCCTACCCGTTTCACCCTCTCGGGCGGCCTGACAGGCTGCGCACCGCGCACCTGGCGACGCTGCGAACCCCCACCCTGATCCTGCAGGGCGAGCGCGATGCGATGGGCAACCGCGACGAGGTGGCCGGCTACGACCTGTCGCCGGCAATCACCGTGCACTGGATCGCGGACGGCGACCACGGTTTCCGGCCGCGCAAGCGCTCCGGTCGCACCTTGGAGGAAAACACCGCCGAGGCCGTACGGCAGACCGTGGCATTTCTCGACCGGTAACCGTTCCTCGGCGCCCGGCCGACGCCCCGGTCAGGTGATGGTGACCTGGGCCTTGCGTTCGGGGCGGGTGTGCAGGTGCGGGTGGCCGGGCATCGACACCGCGAGCCGGATCGAGGGGGTGTCGCCCTGCGGGAAGATGTGATGGAAGGTGAGCGCGGGCACGAAGACGAAGTCGCCCGCCCGGGCGCGGACCGGCTCGGCGCGGCCCTCGATCTGCCAGTGGATCTCGCCTTCGAGCACCAGCCACCACTCGTCGTAGTCGTGCACGTGGTTGTCGGTGATGACGGCCGCGGTCTGGCAGATCACGGCGCCCATCACGTACTCGGACAGCGCCACGGCGCGGAACCACGGCGGCGGCCCCATCTCGCGCTTGATCTCCTCCAGGTTGATGGTGTTCAGGGCGCTCGAGAGAATCGGTTCGATTGGCATCGTGATCTCCTTTCGTTTGGGCAACGAGTCGTTCGGCAGTCGAGTAGTTCGGCAATCGTGGCTGCGTCCATGATACGATGCCACGGGCGGACCGTGCAAAGCGCAGTCCCCGCATAAGCCGCATACGACCCTGTGGGTCCCGGAGTGCCACCGATGAAAATCACCGATCTTGCCACCTGGGTGGTGGCCAACCCGCCGCCCCACAAGGGCGGCCCCTGCTGGGTGTTCCTGAAGCTGACCACCGACACCGGTATCGCCGGCTACGGAGAGGTGTACGGCGTGCCGTTCGGTCCGCAGCGGGTGGCCGGGCTCATCGAGGACGTGTTCGAGCGCCACGTCGCCGGCTGGGACCCGTTCCGGATCGAGCGCCTGTGGCGCACCGTGTACGCCAGCGGCTACAACCAGCACCCCGACTTCACCGTGATCGGCGTGCTCAGCGGCATCGAGATCGCCTGCTGGGACATCGTCGGCAAGGCGCTGGAGCAGCCGATCTACAACCTGCTCGGCGGCAAGGTGCACGAGCGGCTGCGCTCCTACACCTACCTGTACCCGGGCCCGGTTGCCGGAGCGCCGCCGTCCGGCCGCGCAACGTCGGTCCAGATGGACCCGGTGGCGGCGCCCGCGCGGGCCGCGGCGTACGCGGACCAGGGCTTCACGGCGGTCAAGCTCGACCCGGTCCACCACATGTCGGTGCTCGACCCGCACCAGCTCAGCCTGCACGAGCTGGACAACACGGAGCTGGTGGTACGCAACGTGCGCGAGGCGGTCGGGCGCCGCTGCGACCTGCTGATCGGCACCCACGGACAGATGACCGCCGCCGCGGCGATCCGCTTGGCCAAGCGCCTGGAGCCGTTCGATCCGCTGTGGTTCGAGGAGCCGGTGCCGCCGGAGAACCGCGCCGAGATGGCGCTGGTGGCGCGCGGCACCAGCATCCCGGTGGCCACCGGCGAGCGGCTGGCGACCAAGTACGAGTACGCCGAGCTGCTGAACCGGCAGGCGGCCGCGATCCTGCAACCCGCGCTCGCCCGCGTCGGCGGCATCCTGGAGGCGAAGAAGATCGCCGGCATGGCGGAGGCGCACTACGTGCACGTGGCGCCGCACCTGTACGCCGGTCCGATCGAGGCGGCCGCCAACATCCAGTTGGCCACCTGCAGTCCCAACTTCCTCATCCAGGAGAGCATCGAGACCTTCGGCGGGTTCTACGCGGAGCTCCTGAGCCGGCCGATCCGGTGGCAGGACGGCTACATCATCCCGCCGGACGGCCCCGGCCTGGGGGTCGAGTTGAACGAACAGGTCGCGGCGAGCCATGCTTACGAAGCGTCCGAGGTGTTCCCGCGGACCGCCGATTGAGGAGAGTCCAAGATATGAGTTTGAAGGTTCTGGTGACCAATGAGTGGATTGTCGGCTTCGTCGATGCGCTGCGGCGCGAGTTGCCGGCGGTGGAGTTCATCGTTCCGGACACCGAGGAGCAGAAGCTCGCCGCGGCCGCCGATGCCGAGGTGGCGCTGGGCAGCGTGACCGCCGAGCTGCTGGCCGCCGCGCCGCGCCTGAAGTGGGTGCAGTCGGGGAGCGCCGGCGTGGAGTGGATCCCGCCGGAGCTGGCCGCTACCGACATCGTGGTGACCAACACCCGCGGCGCGCACGCGGCAACCATCGCCGAGCACGCCTTCGGCATGCTGATCGCGCTGGCGCGGCGCTTCGATGACCTGCGCCAGGCGCAGCGCGACAAGGTGTGGCTGCGGCCGGCGCCGCAACCCACCGTGGGGCTGGCCGGCCTGACCATGGGCGTGATCGGACTGGGCAACATCGGACGCGCGATCGCGGTGCGGGCGCACGCGTTCGAGATGCCGGTTATCGCCGTCGACGCGCACCCGGTGGCGCGGCCCGACCACGTGGCGGAGCTGGGCCTGCTCGACGGTCTGGACGACCTGCTGCGGCGCGCCGACGTGGTGGCGGTGGCGACCCCGATCACCGACGCCACGCGCGGCATGCTGAGCGCCGAGCGGCTGGCCCTGCTCAAGCCGACCGCCTACCTGCTGGGCATGTCACGCGGCGGGATCATCGATGAGGCGGCGCTGGTGCGCATGCTGCGCGAAGGCGCCCTGGCCGGGGCCGGACTGGACGTGACCGCGGTCGAGCCGCTGCCCGCCGACAGCGAACTGTGGGACGCACCGAACATCCTGATCAGCCCGCACTCGTCGCCCACCTCGGCGCGCACCGGCGAGCTGGTCGGCACCATGATACGCCGCAACCTGCAGCGCTACCTGGCCGGCGAGCCGCTGGAGAACGTGGTGGACAAGTCGCTGAAGTATTAGCAGCCCGGCACCACGGTGCGGCGCCGATCACCGGGAGCGCCGGACACCGGGAGTGCCGTTCACTGGGAGCGGCGGCCGTCGGTTCAGGCGTTCGAGCCGGCCAGCCAGCGGCGCAGTCGGTCGTGGCTGCGTTCGATCAGCCGCCGCTGGTCCGGCCACAGCATGTCCGGCAGCGCGTCGATGCGGAACCAGCGCGGCGGCTGGGGATGGGCGCCGCGGTCGAGCGGCACCGCGTCGCGCTCGCCGGTGGCGTAGGCGAACAGGTGGGTCACGGTCCACTGCACGCGGTCGAAGTTGAGGCGTTCCAGCACCCCGATCTTGCCGAGCAGGGTGAGCCGGGTGAACCCCGCCTCCTCCGCGATCTCGCGCCGCGCCGCCGCCTCGATCGCCTCGCCGGCCTCCACGCCGCCCTTGGGAAGGAGCCAGGCCGGCCAGTCGCCCTCGCGCACCAGCGCCACGACCACCGCACCTCCGCGCAGCGCGCACACCAATCCCCCGGCGGTCAGCCGCTCCGGCGTGCCGGGCGGCCGCTCATACCAACTCGCATCGATCGCCACTGCCATCACCGGGAGCATACCCAAGGGCGCCGGCCGCAACCACCGGTGACTTCGGCAAGGCGGTCTGATCTGGTCTGGTCTGGTCCTGCCCCGGGAGAGTGTGGTACGATCCGTCATGGTCGTGAACACCGTTACCGAGGCGAAGGCGCGGCTGTCCGAACTCATCGCGCGGGTGCAGGCCGGCGAGGAAGTGATCATCGGCAAGGCGGGCAAGCCGGCTGCCGTGCTCCGCTCCTACCAGAGTTCCTCGCCGCAACGACGGCCGGGAACCATGCGCGGCAAGATACGCATCGCACCCGATTTCGACGATCTACCGGAGGACCTGGCGGAGGCGTTTGGCGCACGGTGAATCTGCTCCTTGACACGCAGATCGTGCTGTGGTGGCTCGGCGACACGCCCGAGTTGCCTGACGAGGCTCGCGCGGCCGTTCAGGACACCGACAACGTCGTCTACGTGAGCGCTGCCGCCATCTGGGAGATCGCCATCAAGCGGGCGCTCGGCAAGCTCGAAATCGGCGACGACTACGTCACCGAAATCGCCGAGCAGGGGTTCCTGGAACTGCCGGTCCGCTGGCAGCACGCCGAGTTGGTCGAAGCACTCCCGATGCTGCATCGCGATCCCTTCGACCGGCTCCTGATTGCGCAGGCGCAGACGCTTGGGCTGACGCTGGTCACGACCGACGCGATGATCCACGAATACGCGGTGAACGTCCTGCCTGCGCGCGCCTGAACGGCCAGAATCGATGAGGAGGCGGCGTGGAGGCGGCGCGCCCGTGGTTGACGCGAGTAATGCGTTCAAATAGTGTATTCAGTGAATGCACATAAGGAAGGGCGCATGACACATCTCACCGTTCGCAATGTACCGGCCGAACTGGCGGAGGCTCTCATGGCGGAGAAAACGCGCCGCGGCGGCTCCCTGAACGCGACCGTGATCGATCTGCTGCGCCGCGCACTCGGAGTCGCTCCGGATGCATCGTATGACAACGGGCTCGGCCGCCATGCAGGCGACTGGAGCAAGGCCGACCTGCAGGAATTCGAGGCCAACACCAGGATGTTCGAGCAGGTCGACGAGGAACTCTGGCGCTGATGCGCATCTGTCTGGACACCTCCGGCTACAGCCACTTCAGGCGAGGCATGCCGGAGGCGGTGCGAACCGTGACCCGGGCGCGGACGGTGTTGCTGCCGGCCATCGTCCTGGGCGAACTCAGGGTGGGGTTCCGCCGCGGCACGCGCCGCGCCGAGAACGAGGAGCGGCTCCGGCAGTTCATCGAGGAATCGGTGGTTGCCATCCTGTCCGTGGACGACGAAGCGGCATCGCACTACGCCGACATCGTGGTCGAGTTGCGCCGTCACGGAATGCCGATTCCCACGAACGACATCTGGATTGCCGCCCTCGCGGCGCGCGAGGGCGCCACCGTGCTCACCACCGACCGCCACTTCGCCTACATCGGCCGTGTCGGCTCGGTGATTCTTTCGCCACCGCCGTAGTCGCAGCAGCCGCGGCCGGCGGCGGCGTCCATATCCTGCAAGTACTCGGCGGCCATCGCCATCAGCCTGCGGCCGCGCTCCCCGTTGTCCATGGCAACCGCTGCGTCGCTACAGGGCGATGACCTCGCCGGGACGCATATCGGGCTTCAGGTCCCAATACCACGAGCCATCGGCCAGCTCCACGCGGCGCGAGCCAAGTTCGCGCAGCCGCAGCCGCAGGCTCGCCAGCTTGCGCGCCAGCACGTGGCGCGGATCGAACAGAATGATGCCGTGGTCAGTGATGTCCAGCAGCAGCCAGGGGGTATCGGCCAGCTCCGTCTCGGTACGGAACACCGCGTACGGCTCGGTCGGAACCTTGCGCGCCTGCAACTCACGAACGAGCGGATGGTCGCGCAACTGCAGCGCGACCTGCAGGAATACCTCGAACACGGCAGCACGCGGGCCGCGATGGACCACGAACAGATCCACGTCGCTCCCCGCCTGCGCCTGTCCGCGTGCCACCGAGCCATAGAGGGCTACCGCCGACACGCGTTCCCCGAGTCCGTCGCGCACCCTGCCCAGGTACAGATCCAGAAGTGGCTTCAGTTCGGGGTATCCATGACCCCGATGCTGCTGGTTGGGAGACGACACGTTGCAATCAGAATACCACGAACCAGTCCGCTACGTAATCGCGGCAGGCGCGCTCGACCAGTTGAGCAGCACCGTCTTGCCGGTACCGCGCGGCCCGGTCAGGACGACGTTGTGCGGTGGCGCCCGGCCGCCGAGCAGTTCGCCCAGGCACCGCGTCAGCACCGCCTCCTCCCGCTCGCGTCCGGTGAGGGCTGGCGGCGTGGCGCCGTCGCCGGGAGTGAACAGGCGCTGCTCTGTTGTCTTCATGTCGACCAGGCGTTGGCGGCGCAAATGGCGAGTTTCATGGATCCCGATATAGACCGTGAAAAGCTGGAGCGGATGTTGGGACTGGACCGGCCGATCTACGTGCAGTATGGACGCTGGCTGGGGGATATCTTCCTGCACGGCACGCTGGGCAATTCCCTCCTGGGCGACTGGCGGGTCGAGGAGAAGATACTCGCCAGGTTACCGGCAACCGTCCAACTGGGAGTGATGGCGATCGTGATCGGGTTGCTGATCGGGCTGCCGGTCGGCATCTACTCCGCGATGCGCCGCAATACGGCCGCCGACTACGTCGGTCGGTCGGTCGCCATCATCGGCCTGGCCACCCCCAACTTCTGGCTGGCGACCCTGATTCTGACCTTCCCTGCCATCTGGTGGGCGTGGTCGCCACCGTTGACGCTGGTGCCGTTCCGCGACGATCCGCTGGGCAGCATCGGCGTGTTCATCGTGCCGAGCCTGATTCTGGGCACCTACCTGGCCGCGGCCACGATGCGGATGACGCGCACCATGATGCTGGAGGTACTCCGGCAGGACTACGTCAGGACCGCCTGGTCCAAGGGTCTGCAGGAGCAGGTCGTGATCGTCAGACACGCGATCAAGAACGCCCTGATCCCGGTGGTGACGCTGATCGGCCTGCAGATGCCGATCCTGATCGGCGGCTCGGTGATCATGGAGAGCATCTTCAGTCTGCCGGGGCTCGGCCGCCTCATGCTGGACGCGCTCAACGACCGCGACTACCCGGTGGTCTCCGGCGTAAACTTGACGTTCGCGGCCTCGGTGATGGCAATCAACCTGGTGGTCGACCTGATCTACGCCGTTCTGGATCCGCGGGTCGGGTACCGCTGATGGCCGGGCGAGTGCCGTCCGGGCGAGCGCCGGACGAACGAGGAGCCGAACGGGCAGCCGCCGGTTCGGCGACAAAGCGAGTGGAGCGCCGGTTGTTCCTGGGCGGGTTGCCGCGACGATTCATCAAGGAGCAGCCCCTGGGTGCGTTCGGGGGCGTGGTGCTGCTGGCGCTGGTCCTGGTCAGCATCTTCGCACCGTACCTGGCAGGGCACGATCCCAACCAGATGACGCTGGCCGACCGGCTGCAAGGCCCGTCGGGCGAGTATCCGCTCGGCACCGACCAGCTCGGGCGCGACTTTCTGAGCCGCCTGATCTACGGGGCGCGCATCTCGCTGTTCGTCGGCCTGGCGGCGACCACGTTGCACGTGGTGGTCGCGGTGCTGATCGGCGGCACCGCGGGGTTCATCGGTGGCAAGCTGGACCTCCTGGTGCAGCGGTTCGTGGACGCCTGGATGTCGTTCCCGGGCCTGCTGCTGTTGCTCACCATCATGTCGATCGCCGGGCAGGGGCTGCTGCAGATCATAGTGATTCTGGGGGTATCGTCCGGCATCACCAACTCGCGGGTGGTGCGCGGCGCGGTGATCGGCATCAAGGAGAACGACTACTTCCAGGCCGCGCAGGCCATTGGCGAGCGCACCTTCGCGACCCTGCTGCGGCACGTGCTGCCCAACATCATGGCGCCGATCATCGTGATCTTCTCGATCACCATCGGCGGCATCATCGTGGCGGAGGCGTCGTTGAGCTTCCTGGGGTTCGGGCTGCCGCCCGGGGTGCCGAGCTGGGGCGGGATGCTGAGCCGGGAGGGCCGCCAGTACATGGAGATGGCGCCGCGGCTGGCGATCTGGCCGGGCCTGTGCCTGACCATCGTCGTGTACAGCATCAACATGTTCGGCGACGCGCTGCGCGACCTGCTCGACCCCCGCCTGCGCGGCAGCGTCTGACCGCCGCTTCAAGCTGACCAACCCGGACATCGACATCGTAGTTGACGGTGGGCACCGCACCGTGTATACATGGTGCGGAGTTGTATACGTGCAAACGGTAACCGTATCGCTGCGACTGCCGGAGTCCGAGGTGTCTCGCCTGGAGAGCACCGCGCAGGCTATGGGTGTCGACCGCTCCACCCTGTTGCGGTGGGCGGTTCGACGAGGTACCAGCGCGCTCCTGCTCGAACGTGCTTGCCACGAGTACCGGCGCGGGGAAGTAACCCTCTCGCGTGCCGCCGAGATTGCCGGCCTGAGCCTCCGTGACCTGATTCTCCGTTTGCGCGATCAGGACTTGGTGTTGAACTACGGTCCGGAGGACTTGGCGGCGGACCTGCAGCCGCTTTGACCGTCGTCGCCGATGCAAGTCCGCTGATATTTCTGGGCAAGATCCGGCGCCTTGACCTGATTCACCGCGTCCTGGGAGACGATGTCGCGGTGCCGCAACAGGTTCGAGACGAGGTGTTGGCGGGTCCGCTCGACCGGGCCGAGTCCGATGAACTGCATCGGTTTCTGGCGGCGGTACGCATGGAACGCGTCGACAGCCCGCGCGGCTTTGCCGTCGGCATGAGCCGCGCCGACAATGCGGCCATGACGCTGGCCGTCCGACTCGAAGCGGACCTGCTGCTCGCCGACGACCGGACCGTTCGCCGCCTGGCCACGGTGGAAGGAATTCGACCGCTCGGCACCGTTGGCGTATTGCTGCTGGCGCTGCGGCGGAGACTGGTCGACCGGGCCGAGGTGCGCCGGCTGGTCGACGACCTCGTGCGCTCCCATGGCTTTCGCATCGGGGTAGAACTGTATGCGGCGGTGATGCGCGAGATCGACAGGCCGTAGCTGGCGCGCACGGCGCGGCGCCGTCGCCGGGAGTGAACAGGCGTGCTCCGTCGTCTTCATATCGACAGTGTGACGACTTGACCCTGAGCAGTCCGTAGCGTACGGTATGACGTACGGGAGGCAGCCCATGGCGACCTTGAATGTCACCAATGCACGGAAGAACCTGTACCGGCTCATCGATGAAGTGAATGAATCGCATGTTCCGGTCACGATAACGGGAAAAGAGCGGTCGGCGGTCCTGGTGAGCGAAGAAGACTGGAATGCAATACAGGAGACGCTGTACCTGTCCGCCATCCCCGGCATGACCGATTCGATACGGAAGGGACTCGAAACTCCCGTGGAGGAGTGCGACGCAGAGCCTGGGTGGTGACTACCGACTGGTGTTCACCAGGCAAGCCCGAAAGGACGCACGGAAGGTGGCTGCGTCCGGGCTCCGTACGAACGTGGAGCGCCTCCTTCAGGTGCTCCGTGAGGATCCCTGGCGCAGCCCGCCACCGTTCGAGAAACTGATTGGCGATCTGACCGGAGCGTGTTCGCGTCGGATCAACATCCAGCACCGCCTCGTGTACCAGGTCCTTGAACGCGAGCGCGTCGTCAAGGTGCTCCGAATGTGGACGCACTACGAGTGAGTCGGCACCGTCGCTCCGTGATTACGGCGCACGCCGCCGCCGTCCCGGGGTGAGTGGCGCGCCGATCAGCGCCGGCCACCAGCGCCGCCACGGCATCGACGTCAGACCCTGGTTCGCGATCTGATCCGAACGCGGCCGAAGTGCAGAGCTATCTGGTTCCGGGAAGTGCTTCTCCATGCGTCGGTGCGGCATGGTCGAGTACGTAGGCCATGAGCGAGGGAATGCCGGGCTCGTAGCGGACCGGCGGAAGCTGGCCGGGCGGGCGCCAGACGAAACCCAGGCGTTGCAGGGCGGTCAGGGCTGCATGCACCTGCTGCGGGTCCGCGTTCGCAGCGAGACCGGCGGCGACCGCGGACTTCAACTGCTCGTAGGTCAGCGTCGGCGTGGAGTGAAAGCGGTCGGCCACGCGCTCGGCAACGGCCAGCCAGCCGGATCGATCCAACTCCAGGTATCGATCCTCGTAGTAGTCGGTGATCCTGGCGGTCACGCCGGGCCGCGCGGCAGTTGCGTGGGCGATGGTGAGTTGGGTCGCGCCGGTAGTCAGATGCCGCTCCCACAGGGCCTCGCCCCAGAGTTGGATAAAGTAGGGATAGCACTGGCTGTCGTCGACCACCGTGGCGAGGGCGTCGGCGTCGATGCCCTCGTCGTGGGCGGCCAGCGGCTCGACCAGGGCGGCGCGGGCGGCCGCGTCGCTCAGCAGGCCGATGCCCAGGCGCCCCTCTCCCAAGCGGCTCCAGAAGGACGCATTCATGGCGCCGAGATGCGCAGCCAACCCTGGCGTGCCCGCCAGCACCAGCAGAAACGGCGCGTCGGCACGCACCTTTTGACTGGCGTTGAGCAGCGCTCTTCCCACCACCAGGTCGAGTGTGTGCGCCTCATCGACCAGCGTCGCCAGCGGCTTCCTGCGGCACCGGGCGGTCAACTCATCCCGCAGGTTGCGCATGCCCCCGGCGGGCGGCGCCCACTCGACCGAGCCCACCGTTGCCACGCCCAGCTTGCGGGGCAGCAGCTTCGCTAACTTGGGCGTCGGCGCCAGAACCTCGATCAGCGCGTCCCGGGTCGGAATATCGTCCGGGGTCAGTTTCAGCACGTCGACGTCCGATACGTGGTCGCGGCAGGTGCGCTCGAACCAGTTGAGCAGCACCGTCTTGCCGGTACCGCGCGGCCCGGTCAGGACAACGTTGTGCGGTGGTGCCCGGCCACTGAGCAGGTCGCCCAGGCACCGCGTCAGCACCGCCTCCTCCCGCTCGCGTCCGGTGAGGGCTGGCGGCGTTGCGCCGTCGCCGGGAGTGAACAAGCGCTGCTCCGTTGTCTTCATGTCGACCAACGTAACGTATATCAATCCAACCCATCAGCGCCAACCGCCGGGTCGCAGCAGCCGCAGCAGCGTCTTCGGCGAGGAGCTGGCGCTCGTCCCGCAGCCGACGCAGCTCGATCTGTGGCCAACCGGGCGAATCGATGCCGTGGCGGCGCTGCGCCGTGATGAACCACGTATCCAGGCAGTGCCGCGCGGCACAAATCGCCGTGCAACGTCTTGATGGCGGCGGCCATGGCCGGGCGCCGCGTCGCGGACAGCTTTACCTCGTGGCGCGGTTGGCGTCGATCTTCTCCTTGATATAGGGCAGCAGGTCGGGCGCTTACTGCTCCTCGTCGAGGATGACCGGCGCCGAAGTGCACGTCCTTCACGTCGGCAGACGCCAATGACTTCCTCGTCACTTCCTCCGCGCAGGCGCTGCTCGTAGACCGTTACGGCGTCGTGACCATGGCGCCGCAATAGGGCGGCCGCGTCAGAGTGCAGGTTCTCATCTATCTTGAACTCCACTCGTCACGCATCACGCGCAGGAACAACAACGACGCGATCGCGGCCCAGGTCCGCCGCATACTGGAGCGCTGCCTGTATGTCGATCTCCTCGACGTGGTAGCCGTGAACGATCGCCTCCGTTGTCTCTCCGAAATGCACCTGGCAGACCGGCTGCAGGGCGGGACTTCTTGAGCCGCCTCATCGTAGGGGCTCGTCTTTCCATAGTTGTCGGCCTGGCGGCGAGCGCTCTCACGGTCGTGGTCGCTGCCCTGATCGGCGGCATTTCAGGATTCCTTGGTGGGAGACTGGACCTGGCTGTGCAGAGATTCGTCGATGCCTGGATGGCTTTCCCGGGGCTGCTGATGTTGTTGACCGTGATGTCGATAGCGGGACGCGGTGTGTTGCAGATAATACTGGTCCTGGGGATAGCGGGAGGAATCGGCACCTCGAGAGTAGTCAGGGCGGCGGTCATCGGCATCAAGGAGAATGACTACTTTCTGGCCGCCCCCGCGATCGGCAGCGGCGGCGCCGCGACACTGGTGCGCCACGTCGTGCCCAATATCATGCCGGTCATGATCATCATATTCAGCATCAGCATCGGCGGGGTGATCATGAGTGAGGCCAGCTTGAGCTTCCTGGGGTTCGGGCTGCCGATCGGCGTGCCGAGCTGGGGAGGTCTGCTCAGCCGGGAAGGGCGCAAGTTCATGGAGGTGGCGCCCATGCTGGCGGTCTGGCCGGGCCTGTGCCTGACGATTGTCGTGTACTGTTCGAACATGTTCGGCGACGCGGTGCGCGACCTGCTCGACCCGCGGCTGCGCGGCGGCGGCGGACGCCTCGATGCCGATGCCGCCAGGCAGGTCTGAGAACATCTTCAACCTGCCGGGGCTCGGAGGGCTGATGCTGGACGCGCTCAACGAGCGCGACTACCCGGTGGTGTCGGCGGTGAACCTGTTCTTCGCCACGGTGGTGGCGGCGGTCAACCTGCTGACCGACCTGCTGTACGCGTCGCTGGACCCGCGGATCCGCTACGAATGAGTCTGTACGGTCACTCCGTGACATCGAAGACGATGAATACCGATGCCGAAGCATCGGCTGCCGGCCGGCTTCTTCGGACCAGGCGAGTGCAATGAGGAGAGCCCGTGGGTGACGTATCACAGATCACTCCGGCCGGCGCCGAGCCGGCCACCGGGGCGGCTGCGCCCGGGCACGCGGGAGCGCGGCGTTTCTTCGCCCGGCTGCTCCGTGAACAGCCGTTGGGCACCGCCGGCGGCATCGTCATCCTGCTCCTGGTGCTGGTGAGCATCTTCGCCGATTCGCTGGCGCCCTACCGCTTCGAGGAGATCCACCTGCGCGACCGCCTGCAGGCCCCCTCGGCCGCGTACCTGCTGGGCACCGACCACGTCGGGCGCGACCTGCTGAGCCGCCTCATCCACGGGGCGCGGCTGTCGCTGTCGGTGGGGCTGGCCGCCACCGCCCTCACCGTCGTGGTGGCGGTGCTGATCGGCGGTACCACCGGCTTCATCGGCGGCCGGCTGGACCTGGTGACGCAGCGCTTCGTCGACGCCTGGATGGCGTTCCCGGGGCTGCTGCTGCTGCTCACCATCATGTCGATTGCCGGCCGTGGCATGCTGCAGATCATCATCGTGCTCGGGGTGTCGGGCGGCATCCCCGCCTCGCGGGTGGTGCGCGGCGCGGTGCTGGGGGTCAAGGAGAACGTCTACTTCCAGGCGGCGCAGGCGATCGGCAGCTCGCGCCGGCGCTCGCTGCTGCGCCACGTGCTGCCCAACATCGCGGCGCCGATCATCATCATCTTCAGCATCAACGTCGGCGGGGTGATCATGTCGGAGGCGGCGCTGAGCTTCCTGGGCTTCGGACTGCCGCCGGACATACCGAGCTGGGGCGGCATGCTGAGCCGCGAGGGTCGGCAGTACATGGAGATGGCGCCGCACCTGGCGCTGTGGCCGGGACTGTGCCTGACCGTGGTCGTCTACAGCCTCAACATGTTCGGCGACGCGGTGCGCGACCTGCTCGACCCCCGCCTGCGCGGCCGCCTCGGCCGCTACGGCGCCGACGCCGCGGCCCCGCAGAGTTGATACCCCGCAGAGTTGATACAATGACCAATCGCGGCCAATCCGGCGTGCCGGCTCCCTATCCGTGCCGCTTGGCGCCCGCACTCGCGTGTAGGCGGGTCAGGGCCGTGACGAGGTGTTGGTTGAGGCTCACGCCCTCGTCTTCGGCCGCGCTCGCCAGCGCACGATGCAGGCTTCTGGGAATGCGCAGCGTAACGCGGCCGCTGAATTCATCCTGCGGGCTGGTCGGGGGCGGGAACGGCCGGCCGGTCTCGGCAAACATCCCGGCTGCCGTCTCGATGGTGTCGATGGCCAGATCGTAGGCTTCCTGTGCGGACTCCGCATATTCCCGAACGTCCGGCAGCTCCTTGACGCGAGCCTCGAACAGTGGTTCGCCTTCGAACACGCACTCCCGCACCGTGATGTTGTACGCATACGCGTTGAGCCTCTTCATCACTCCTGACCTCCCGGCAGTTTCTGCAAGTCATCCGCATGGGACGCGAGCAACGAGCGGATACTCGCCACGTACACCGGCTTGACCTGCGGGTTCTTGCCATGGCCGCAAGAAAGGCGGCCGACGTAAAGGCATCCAGGCCCCGGTGGGTGATGACCTTGTGGCCCTGCTTTCGGCCATCGCGGACGGAAAAGCCGAGACCGGTCAGCAACCGGATCATCGCGTCGCATCGAATACGCGCGCCGGTAGACAGATAGGCGATGGCAGCGTTGACACCCGGCCCAACCCCCGGCATGACACCGTATATAGTGTCATACGTGGTCTTCGGTCAATGGCCGCATCGGGCATTTTCGCGCATCTCGCGCATTGCCGACTCCAGAGCCCTGGTACGCTCAGGCGCCTGTTTCGCCCGCACATCCGCTACCCGGTGGGCCCGCGTTCACCGCCTGGCGCTGGGCTACAGGTGCCGAGTACGGCGCCGTGTGCCGGTTGACCGCGCGGCCCGGTCAGGGGGTCAACCGGCGGCCCGGTTGACCTTGGGAGACGGGGGAGGTACGGTCGGCGAATGGAGTACGCAGACCTCCCGGGTAGGGACGCCCGGGGCAACTGGAAGCCGGTAGCGCGCATCGAGTTGCCCGCGTTCCCACGCTGGCCGTTCAGGCTCGCCCCCTTCCTCACGTGGCTGTTCGGGTTTCCCGGCTTCTTGTGGCCCTACAAGGCGGTGATCTTCGGCCTGACCGCGGTGACCTGGTTCTTCCTGACGCCGCCCCTGGAGACGATGGCGACGCTGCGGCCGGGCTGGATCGCGCTGATCCTGCTACGGAATGTCGCCCTGATTGCCGTGTGGTACAGCATCTTTCACGTGCGCCTGCACGTCCAGCGCGCCCAGGGACTGCGCTACAAGTTCAACAACCGTTGGCTCGCCGAGAAAAGCCGGGCCTTCTTCCTCGGCGGCCAGACGGCCGACAACGTCTTCTACAGCATCGTCAGCGGCGGCGGGATCTGGACGGCGTATGAGGTGGTTACCCTGTGGGCGTACGCCAACGGCCTGCTTCCCTTCATGGCGTTCCGTACCAGCCCGGTCGCATTCGTGCTGCTGTTCCTTGCGATCCCGTTCTTCCGCGCCGCCCATTTCTACGTAGTCCACCGGCTGATGCACTGGAAGCCGTTGTACAAGGCCGCCCACTACGTCCACCACCGCAACGTCAACGTGGGCCCGTGGTCGGGCATCTCGATGCACCCCATCGAGAGCCTGATCTACTTCAGCTACATGTTCGTGCACTTGATCGTCCCGTCGCATCCGCTGCATGCGATCTTCCACCTGCAGTACGCCGGCCTGACGCCGGCGCTGGGACACACCGGCTTTTCGAAGATGGAGCTCGGTCACGAGAAGGCCGCGCTGGCCCACGGCAGCTACTTTCACTACCTGCACCACCGCTACTTCGAGTGCAACTACGCCTCCGACGAGGACATGTTCCTGGACAAGCTGTTCGGCAGCATGCACGACGGCACGGCCGAGGCGCACGCCAAGATGCGCGCCCGCGCGCAGACGCGAATACGCGCGCGGAAGGCGGCGGCCGAGGCGCCGCTTGGCTGACCGGGCTGACCTGATGAGGAGGCCCTGAAGAAGCGGCTCGGGCTCGATAAACCCCATAGCTGGTATCCACGATGTTTTGACGCCGGAGGCCGCGAAGACCGATGCACCGGGAGCAGCCGCCGCGGAGGGTATCCTGACGAGTCGGCGGCGGTCGTTGCCGGCCCGGCAGCGGCGGGTGCGCAGCCGGTGCGATTGGACTCGGGTGCCGCCAACTCCACCGGCTGCCGCTGCAGCGGCGTCCGGTGCTGCGCGCCTGACCGCATCCGCTGTGGCGGTGGGCGGCGCCCGCCGGGCCGGGGCATCGGGCGCGCCGCAAGCGGCTGCGGCGCCCCATTCCGGCGGCGGTCCGGCGTCACGTCTGGCTGCGCGACGGGGGACGCTGCCGCTATCGGGATCCGCTCACCGGTCGCCGCAGTCGAAGGCATTCGACCGCTCGGCACGCTCGGCGTATTGCTGCTCGCGTTGCGGCGGGGACTGGTCGACCGGGCCGAGGTGCGCCGGCTCGTGGACGACCTCGTGCGCTCCCATGGCTTCCGCATCGGGGTGGAGCTGTATGCCGCGGTGATTCGCGAAATCGACCGGTCGTAGCTGGGCTTCCACAGCGACCGGCACCGCGAGACGTCGGTCGACCTGTTCGCCGCGGAACCGTTCGACTTCGCTGCCGAGTACGCGGCGGCGCTGGTCGAGGAGGTGTCGCCCGGAGTGCCGATACGGATCGTGCGGCTGGAAGTCCTGCTGCGGCTGAAGCGCGCGGCGGGCAGGCCCCAAGACCTGGCGGATATCGCGGAGCTGACTCGGCTTGATCGGAGGGAAGGAAATGGCTGACGAGAACGATTGGCGGGTGGTCACGTTTGCCGGCAACCGCCGCCGCCAACGGGAGGAGTTCCGCGCACTCCCGTTGCGCGACAAACTGCTCGTGATCGAGCAGCTCTCAGTGGTTGCCGAGTACTTCCTGGCCCGCCGTGCCGAGCGGCCCAAGCCTCTCCACCGCGGAGTTTGATCAGGACGTTGGCCGCATCCGACCGGCTTCCCGGGTAGTGGCATGTGCTATCATGGCAGCAATGGAAGCATCTTCAGAGAGATGCGGCACGGGGCGCAGGTCCGGCTATGCTGAGGTCAAGCCGCTCACCGACTGTTTGCTCGCCAGGTTGGGCGCCGAGCTGGATGAGCGACTGGTCGCGGTCGCGCTCTACGGGTCGGTGGCTCGCGGTGAGGCGCGAGCGGAGAGCGACATCGACCTGTTCCTGGTGTATCGGGGCGACGGCGAGCGCGTCGCGGACAGCTTCGTCGAAGTGGAGTTGGCGCTGCGTGCTGCGCCGCTCACGGCGGAGTTGCAGGCGCGTGGCGTGCCCACCAACCCGATGCCGGTGTTCCGGTCGGAAGCAGCGCTGGTCGACACCCCGTGGCTGCTGCTGGACGTCTCTCACCACGGCATCGTTCTGTTCGATCCGCGTCAAGTGCTGCACGCCAAGCTGGCGGCGCTCCGGAGGCGGCTCGCCGAGTTGGGGTCGCGGCGCATCGAGTTGGCCGACGGCTCGTGGTACTGGGATCTCAAGCCCGACCTGCGCCCCGGAGAGATGATCGAGTTGTGATCATGCGGGTTTGGCGATGAGCAACGGCGAGCGCGGCCGCAAACTGCTGGCGGCGTCGCGCGAGCACCTCGCGGAGATGGAGGGCGCGCTGCGCCGCGGTTCGTGGAACATCGCGGTGCGCCGCGCGCAGGAAGTCGTGGAGCTGGCACTGAAGGCGGTGCTCACCTACCTGTGCATCGACTATCCGAAGGTGCACGACGCCGCCGAACTGTTCGTGGCTACGCTTGCCGCCCGGCAGATGCCCCTGAGCGAGGTGGAAGCGGCCGACGTGCACGCCGTCTCCGCGCGATTGGCCGAGCGACGCGCGCCGGCGTTCTACTTCGAGTACGACGAAGAGCCGGCCGGCGCTCGCGGGGCGGCGGCCGACGCGCGCCGCATCCAGCGCCTGTGCGCCCGCATCGCCGCGGATATCGAACGGGCGGCTGCCGCACGGCAGGAGCAGGCCGGCGGTGACCGGGAGCCGTCCGCCGGCGCAGCCGATTAGCTTCTAAGCTTCACTCCAGCGGTATCGATACCAACCTGCGCTCACGATCCGCAGCGAACTGCAGGCAGGCCCGAATGTCCGCGGTTTCCAGGTCCGGGAAGTGCGCGCTATTTCCTGGCCAGCTCGATGGCGCCGCACTCCAGCAGCGAGTCACCGGTGGCCCGGAGCGTGTCCAGCACGGGGTGGGTCTCCAGCCCCAATTCGCGAATGGCCCTGGTGCACTTGGCGTGCCAGAAGTCCGGCGTGTCCGGCGTCTGCCAGTCGCCGCCCACCGCGACATCGGGATACAGCTCGCTGAGCGCAGCGCGCATCTGCCGCGCGGTGAGCTCGCCGGACTCGTCGGTGGCGCCCAGGATGTATCGGGATCCGTTGGTGGCGACGCTGCTGGTTGCCATCAGGCGCTGCGCCTGGCCGATGTCGCGCACGTCGATCACGTTCCACAGGAAGCCGGGCGACGCGCCCTCCAGCGTCGCGATGGCCGGCCCGAAGCCGAGGCCGATCCAGTTCCCGGCGGCGTCCAGCCCGCTTTGCCCGGACAGCGCCTGGCCGATCTTCTTCTGCCACACATTGTTCTGTGTCCTGTTGAGCACCGGACCGAGCACGTGGCTGGGCATGTTGGAGACCACGTCGATGCCGGTCTCCTCGCCCCAGGCATAGCCATACTTCTCGGCATCCACCTTGCCCTTGGCGTAGGAGGCCGTCTCGACGTTCCACAGGTGCTCGGCGGTGCCGTGGCCGCCCCAGTCCCGCTCGGTGAACTCGTAGCCGCTGGGGTCGGCTCCACCCCGCCAGCCACTCCATACCGCCGCGCACGACGAGGTGTACACCACCCGCTTGACGGTGCCGGCCCTGCGACACGACTCCAGCACGCCCCTGGTGCCGTCCATGATGGCGTTGTAGGTGCGTTGCGCGCTGCCTTCTCCGTACGCGGCGTCGGTGCCCAGGTCGGCGGCGACGTGAAACACCGCCGAGCAGCCGGCACACACCTCGTCGTAGGCGCCGCCGGTGGCCTGCAGCAGGTCGGCCGCGAAGATCTCGACGCTGCCCGCGCCAAGGTCGTTCATGGCCAGGAGGAACTCTGTCTTGTCCCGGCGGCTGGCGTCGCGCACGCTGGCGCGCACCGCGTAGCCCGCCTCGACCAGGTTCTTGACGACGTGCGATCCGATGTAGCCGGAGGCGCCGGTAACGGCGACCGGCCCGTCCGTGGGTCCCGTGACAGGTGGCATGGGTGGATGGTGTGCCTTGGGTCAGCGCCAAAGTCAAGCGGCGTCTCCGGCGTGGGCGATACGGGAGACGGCGCCGCGGCCAATCCGGCGTGCCGGCTCCCTATCCGTGCCGCTTGGCGCCGGCACTCGCGTGTAGGCGGGTCAGGGCCGTGACGAGGTGTTGGTTGAGGCTCACGCCCTCGTCTTCGGCCGCGCTCGCCAGCGCACGATGCAGGCTTCTGGGAATGCGCAGCGTAACGCGGCCGCTGAATTCATCCTGCGGGCTGGTCGGGGGCGGGAACGGCCGGCCGGTCTCGGCAAACATCCCGGCTGCCGTCTCGATGGTGTCGATGGCCAGATCGTAGGCTTCCTGTGCGGACTCCGCATATTCCCGAACGTCCGGCAGCTCCTTGACGCGAGCCTCGAACAGTGGTTCGCCTTCGAAGACGCACTCCCGCACCGTGATGTTGTACGCATACGCGTTGAGCCAGACGATGGCAGCGTTGACACCCGGTCCAACCCCCGGCATGACACCGCATATAGTGTCATATGTGGTCTTCGGTCAATAGCCGCACAACTGACGGAGTTGACGGGTAGTCGCGCGTCTGCAACACTAATCGCAGCATGCGCGCGGCCTAGCTGCTAGAGTGAGTCACACTCATGCCGCGCGCGTGACCACCTGAGATTGCCGTCTCGGCTTTGGCCGCCTGCGTTGCGGGCGCGAGAGTGGGCAGGGAACGGCAACTCGCACCGGAAGCACTCTCACAATCTCACATGTGGGAGAGATCAGTATGAATCTTCCAGGAATTGCACACCCTTTCGTGGTTGTGCTCGTGTTCGTCCTGGCCGCGACCGGCGTCTGGGCCAGCGGCGAGAGCGACCAGCCGGCCGCGGCGGCCGAGAAGGAAATGGTGCTCGACCCCAGAACCGGGGAGATGGTGGAGGCGCCACGATACGGCGGGACATTGACCTATGCCACCGTCATGCCCGAGACGGGCGCCGCCGACGAAGCGTTGAACGGTCGCTCCGGTCTCTTGCTCGTCCAAGGCGTGCTTGAGAAACCATCGATAGCGAACTGGGCTCTGCCGGCAGACGAATGGGGCCGGAGCATGGTCAGCTCCGACACGCCGCTCTGGAGTCTCACGGGATCGCTGGCGGAGAGCTGGGAAACACCCGACGACACGACCATCGTTCTCAACATCCGCCAGGGCGTTCACTGGCATGACAAGCCGCCGATGAACGGTCGCGAGCTGACTGCCGATGACATCGCATACAACTATCACCGCTATCTCGGCCTGGGCAGCGGCTTTACGGAGGTTGCCCCGGGAGCGGGCCCGCTGGGCGCAGTGGGAGTCGAATCGGTAACGGCCACCGACCAATGGACGGTCGTTATCGAGCTGGCGCAGCCCAACCCTGTTGCGCTGTTTACGCTCCTCCAGTGGTACACGTTCGACATCCATCCACCGGAGGTGATCGAGGAACACGGCAACATCAACGACTGGAGGAACCTGGTCGGCACGGGGCCGTTCATGCTGACCGACTATGTCGAAGGATCGTCCGTCACCTGGCTCAAGAATCCCAACTACTGGGGCTTCGACGAAAAGTACCCGGACAACCGCCTGCCCTACATTGACGAGCTGGTGGCGCTGATCATGCGAGAAGAGGCTACCCGTACGGCGGCACTGCGCTCCGGCAAGCTCGACTACAGGGGGTATGCAGGTGAAGCCCAATTGCGGACCATAGACTTGGCGGAGAGTCTCGCCAAGAGCAACCCCGAAATTACGCAGTGGCCGTACTATGTACGGTCCGAGTTCGCTTTCGGGTTCAACACCAGCAACCCGCCGTACGACGACATCAGGGTGCGCAAGGCACTGCAGATGGCGCTGGACATGGAGACGATCAACGAAACCTACCTCGGAGGGAGGGGAGATATCACGCCTCATGGGAAGGTCGGAACAGCTCAGAAGGGGCTCTTCGTCCCGTTCGAGGAGTGGCCGGACGAGGTGAAGAGGGGCCACAGGTACGATCCCGAAGGTGCCGAGAAGCTCCTCGATGAGGCCGGCTACCCGCGCGGCGCCGACGGCACGAGATTCAAGACCTCCGTTGTCCTTCACGCAAATTCTGTTCTCAGCTACTTTGAATTGGCGGCTGCATACTGGAGCGAGCTTGGCATTGATCTGGAGATTCAGGTGCTGTCTACAGGGGCCGAGTTCGGCGCGGTCCTGCGTGAAGGCACATTCGAGGATCTCATAGGCTCGATATCGGGCGCCAACTACTTCAATGAGGCTCATGCAACGGGGTGGCATTCAGGCACTTCAGGTAACGCCGCGGTCGTCAGCGATCCTCACATGGACGCCATGATTGATGCCCTGAAGGCGAGCACGAGTCTCGACGAGTACCACGGGTGGTTCCGCGAGATAGACATGTACGCGCTGGAGCAACATTGGAATATCTGGGGTCCCGTTTCCCCGATGTATCATGTCAGCCAGCCGTGGTTGAAGGGGTATAACGGCGAAGCGACCATGGGGAATTGGCAAATGAGCGACCTGTACGCCCGTGTCTGGATTGACCAGGAGCTGAAGGCAGAACTGCTAAATTAGTACTGGTAAACTAGTGCCCGCTGAGACTGGGGGGCTCAGGCCCCCCGGTTTTCCTCTACCCGTCGGAACTGACGTGATGTGACATGAGAGCCTACATCATCCGCCGGCTCCTGCTGATGATTCCCACCCTGTTCATCGTCACCGTCGTGACGTTTCTCTCGGTGCGCTTCATCCCCGGCGATGCAATAGACGCAATGACGGTTCAACTGGAAATGATGGGGTTTGTGCCGGATCGTGAAGCTCTCGAGAAACAGCTTGGATTGGACGTGCCGTTCCACGTGCAGTATGGACGCTGGATCGGAGGTATCCTGTTGCGCGGCACGCTTGGAAATTCACTGTGGGGAACCGATGTTTCGATAGAGCAGAGAATATCGGCTAGACTTCCGGTGACCATCGAGCTGGGTGTTCTGGCAATCCTGATCGGGTTGGTGATCGCCGTGCCGGTCGGCATCTACTCGGCGGTGCGCCGTAATTCGGCCGCCGACTACGTGGGGCGCGCCGCCGCCGTCATCGGCCTGGCAACGCCCAACTTCTGGCTGGCCCTGATGGTGATTATTTACCCGGCACTCTGGTGGGGCTGGTCGCCGCCGATGCGGCTGGTCTCTTTCACCCAAGACCCGCTGGGCAATCTCGCGGTGTTCATCGTTCCGAGCCTGATTCTGGGCACGGCTCTTGCTGCCGGCACCATGCGGCTGACGCGTACCATGATGCTGGAGGTGCTGAGGCAGGACTATATCAGGACGGCGTGGTCCAAGGGCCTCAAGGAGCGATTCGTCATCATGAGACACGCAATCAAGAACGCCCTGATCCCGGTGGTTACCCTGATCGGCCTGCAGTTGCCTATCCTGGTTGGTGGCTCCGTTATCATGGAGAACATCTTCAACCTGCCCGGATTGGGTCGCCTCATGGTGTTGGCGCTCGAAGAAAGAGACTACCCGGTGGTCTCCGGGGTGAACCTGTTTTTCGCAACCGCGGTGGTGTGCTTCAATTTGATGATAGACCTGGTTTATCCTCTTTTCGACCCCCGGGTCCGCTATGCGTGAAGCGACCAGGAGGCGTACCGCGCTGGCTGATTTCGTTGCCAGGATGGTCAGGGAACAGCCACTCGGTGTCGGTTGCGGTATTGTCGTATTGCTATTGATTCTCGTGGCTGTATTCGCCGATGTTCTGGCCCCTTACGGCTTCCTTGAAGTGCACCTCAGGGACAGACTGCAGGGCTCATCGGCCCGGCATCCGCTGGGCACCGACCAGTTGGGGCGCGACTTGTTGAGCCGGGTCATCTACGGAGCCCGGCTGTCGATAGCGGTCGGTCTGGCGGCCACCAGTATCAATGTCGTGGTGGCGCTCCTGATCGGGGGCACGTCCGGATTCCTCGGCGGCAAGTTCGACCTGGCCGTGCAGAGATTCGTCGATGCCTGGATGGCGTTCCCGGGATTGTTGATCCTGTTGACGATAATGTCGCTGGTCGGGCGCGGCGTAACGCAGATAATAGTCGTCCTGGGCATAGCCGGCGGCATCGGCGGCTCGCGGGTGGTGCGAGGCGCGGTCGTCGGCATCAAGGAGAATCTCTATTTTCAGGCCGCGGAGGCGCTTGGCGCCTCGAAGTGGCGAGCGTTCGTGCGCCATGTCCTGCCCAATATCATGCCTGTCGCAATCATCGTGTTCAGCATCAATATCGGCGGGGTGATGATATCCGAGGCGTCTCTGAGCTTCCTCGGGTTTGGACTGCCGCCCACCGTTCCGAGCTGGGGAGGCTTGCTCAGCCGGGAAGGACGTGAGTACATGGAGCGGGCGCCGTGGCTGGCCGCCTGGCCGGGACTTTGCCTGACGATCACCGTGTTCAGTCTGAACATGTTCGGCGACGCGCTGCGCGACCTGCTCGACCCCCGCCTGCGCGGCAGCGTCTGACCGCGTCCTGGGAGGCGATGTCGTCGTGCCGCAGCAAGTTCGAGACGAGGTGTTGGCGCGCCCGCTCGACCCCGCCGAGTCCAACGAACTGCATCGGTTCCTGGCGAGGGTACGCATGGATCGTGTCGCGGCCGGGCCTATACCAAGGCTGCCGTGAGCCCGAGGCATCCGGCGCAGAGGTTCATGCCCTTGTCGTGCGAGAACAGTACAGTCCCACCGACATCCTGCCCACCGACATCCTCGCCGACCGCGAGCGCGGTCGCGACATGCAGCGCGTCGAGGGTGCGCACGTGCACCGGGAACGGTTCCGCTGCTCGCCGTTTGATCTGCGTCGACATCTCCAGGAGGTCGATTCCGGCCAGCACGGCATCCAGACGTTGGTGCGCCGCCGCCAGGGTCTCGTCGTCGAGTTCGCCGGCGAGGCGGCAGCGATGCAGTACCCTTCGGCACTCGATCTCGATCAGCTCACTCGACACCACGCGTGGGAACGCCAGCGCATGCCTGATGGATGCCTCGCCCAGCAGGATGTGACGCAGCACAACCGAGGAGTCCAGATAGGCTACCAAGCTTCGCCGCGCTCCTCGTCCAGATAGGGCAACGGATCGCGCGCCATCAGAGGCGTCAGCGTCCGGTGGGCGTAGGGCGCCTTCGCTGCCCGCACCACGCGGATCGCCGCCGGAACCGGCGCGAGGAGCGCCACCGGAGTGGTGCGATCGAGGACCGTGACCCGCTCCCCCGCGCGGACTCGCCGCAACTCGGCACTCAGTGTCGCCTTCAGCTTGGCAATGGTGATCGAACGCATATGACTATCATATGGACATCACATGGTCACTTCAACCCCAGGGATCGAGAGCCGGTCTGAATACCACGATCCAGCCGGAGTAGCCTGTCGGACAACAGGATGACACTGCCGGTGACGTCCTGCAGCGCGGGACCGATAGCGGTGATCACTCCCGTGATGGGCGAGGTGGGAACCGTGGATTCACCGTCCGGTCTGGCGGCGCTGGCGGGGCCTGGCCGGACTTTCACGAGATCCAGGAGGGCATCGAGCAGGCCTATCTGAACCGCCGGGCCGACCGCTGCTGTAGATCTCGGCGATCGCCGTGGCCAGCGGCTGCATCCTGGTAACCGGCAACCGGGAGCACTTCGCGAACATCGGCGGGCTCGACGTGGAGGATTGGATCCGCTGACGCACCGGTCCCCTCGCCTCGCCGCCGCCGGCATCTCCCACAACTCCGCCGGTGCACCCGCGGCCCGGTGGCTGCCGTGGCCCGCTGACGGATCTTCACTTTGGCGGAGGATTTGTAGTACATCTATGGGGAGACGGCGGCCGCCGCCGCGGCAGCCCGCGACTCCCATGATCCGAATCAACAACCTCACCAAAGACTACGGGACCACCCGCGCTCTCGACGGCGTGAGCTTCTCGGTGAACCGGGGCGAGATCCTCGGGCTGCTCGGCCCCAACGGCGCCGGCAAGACCACCACCATGCGCATCGTCACCGGCTACCTCACCCCGACCTCCGGCTCGGTCGAGGTGCAGGACATGGACGTGGCCGACAATCCGCTCGAAGTAAAGCGGCTGATCGGCTACCTGCCCGAGTTCGCCCCCCTGTACGCCGACATGGTGGTGCACGACTACCTGCAGTACGTGGCCGCCGTGCGCCGCATCGAGCCGCGGCGGCGCGGCGAGCGCATCCGCGCCATGACCGAGCTGTGCGGCTTGGGCGACGTGATCCACCGCCCGTTCCGGGAGCTGTCGCGCGGCTACAAGCAGCGCGTCGGCCTGGCGCACGCCATGCTCAGCGACCCCGACATCCTCATCCTGGACGAGCCCACCTCCGGCCTCGACCCCAACCAGATCGTCGAGATCCGCTCCATCATCAAGGAGGCTGGGCGCGAGAAGACGGTGATCTTCTCCACCCACATCCTGAGCGAGGTGGAGACCACCTGCGACCGCATCGTGATCATCAACCGCGGGCGGGTGGCGGCGGACGGCACCGCCGACGTGGTGAAGGCGCGCGCGCTGTCCGGCCTGGCGGTGCGGCTGGCGCTGCTGGACGCGGTGCTCGATGACGTGCAGCGCCACCTGCTGGCGGTGCCGGGCGTGAACAGCGTGGTGCGCGTGCTGGACGCGCCGCTGCCGGTGGCCGGCGCGTTGCTGGTGGAGGTGTCCTGCAGCGGTCAGAACCTGCGCGAGCTGTACGCCGCCATCAAGGCGCGCGACTGGGTGGTGGTGGGGCTCAACTCCGAGGGCCACTCGCTGGAGGACACGTTCCGGGAGCTGACCGGCGCGGCGGGCGACGGCGCGGGCGACGGAGTGGCCGCGGACGGCGAGACGGCGGAGGCGAGCGCGTGAGCGGCGCCTTCTTCCGCGTGGTGTGGCGCGAGCTGCGGGCGGCGTTCGGCTCGCCGGTGGCCTACATCGTCACGGTGATCTTCCTCACCGTGACCGGCTGGTTCTTCTTCACCCCGTTCTTCCTCAATGGGCGCGCCGACCTGCGCGAGTTCTTCCGCCTGCTGCCGATGACCCTGGGGCTGGTGGTGCCGGCGGTGACCATGCGCGTGTTCGCCGAGGAGTTCAGCACCGGCTCCTACGAGGTGCTCAGCACGCTGCCGATGACCCGCTTCGACGTGCTGCTCGGCAAGTTCACCGGCAGCCTGCTGTTCATCCTCCTGATGCTGGTGCCGACGCTGGCCTACCCGATCATCGTGGCCACGCTCGGCGACCTGGATCCGGGACCGGTGGCGGGCGGCTACCTGGGCACCGTCCTGCTGGCGGCGCTGTACTGCTCGGTGGGGCTGTTCGCCTCGGCGCTGACCAAGAACCAGATCGTGGCGTTCATCATCGGCCTGACGCTGTGCGCCTTCCTGGTGCTGATCGACAAGGTGCTGTTCTTCATCCCGGCCGGCCTCACCGGCGTGCTGCAGTACCTGGGCGCCGACTACCACTTCGGCAACGTGGCCAAGGGCGTGATCGACTCGCGCGACGTGGTGTACTTCCTGAGCGCCACCTTCGTCGGGCTGTACGCCACCAACCTGGTGGTGGAGCGGCGCATATGACCGGGACGACCGGGATGACCGGGCGCAAACCGCTGCGCACCGGCCTGCGCGTGGTCGAGATCGTGCTGTTCGCGGGCGCCCTGGTGATGATCAACGTGTCGTCGGCGTCGGGGCTGTTCGAGCGCTTCGACGTCACCGAGTCGGGGTTGTACAAACTGTCCCCGCCGAGCATCGATGCGGTCAGCGCGCTGCGTGAGCCGCTCACCATCCGCGCCTTCTTCACGCCCAACCTGCCCGCCCCCTACAACACCGTGGAGCAGGCGGTGCGCGACCTGCTCGACGAGTACGCCGTGCACGGCGGCGACCTGTTCAACTTCCAGTTCGTCTCCATGGGCGCAGAGGAGGTGGGCCAGGAGGAGGCGATCGCCAACGAGGAGCTGGCGCGCCAGTACCTGATTTACCCGATCCAGATCGAGCAGCTCGACCGCGACGAGGTGACCCTGAGTACCGCCTACCTCGGCATGGCGCTGATCCACGGCGATCTGATCGAGACCATCTCGTCGATCACCGACACCAGCCAGTTGGAGCTGACCATCACGGAGGCGATCAGCAAGCTCACCGAGCGGGTCAGCCGGCTGATCGCCCTGGAAGAGGACATCCAGGTCACGCTCTACTTCTCGTCGCCGCTGGCGGCGCTGGCGCCGGGCGTGGACCAGGTGCCCGGCGAGGTCGAGGCGCTGGTCAAGGAGCTCAACGCCAGCTACTTCGACCGCCTGCAGTTCGAGCTTGTCGACGCCAACGAGGACACCGTGCCGATCGACGAGGGCCGCCGGCTGCGGCTGGCGCCGCTGCAGTTGCAGGCGCCGGACGGCAGCGCCGAGTTGGCGTACGCGGGCCTGTCGGTGACCTCGGAGGGCACCACCATCACCATGAACCTGCTGCAGAGCAGCGTCATGGGCTACCAGCTCGCCGACCTGGATACGATCCGCCGCTCCCTGGACGACACCCTCAAGAACATCCTCGGCACCCAGGAGGAGATGGGCTACCTGGCCGACTTCGAGACGCCGCCCTACCGCGGGCGCGCCAATGCCACCACCCCCACCGACGTGGTGGAGGCGGAGCTGTCCAACCTGTTCCAACTGGTGTCGCAGGAGTACACCTTCCGCGGCCTGCTGCTGGAGGACCGCTTCGTACCGGAGGGGGTGCGCAGCATGCTGGTGGTGGGGCCGCAGGAGCCGCTCAACGAGTGGGCGCTGTTCCAGATCGACCAGTTCCTGCTGCGCGGCGGCTCGCTGATGCTGTTCCTGGACTCGCACCACATCTGGATCAGCCAGGGCAGCGGCTTCGGGGGCGGCGGCGCCTTCCACCTGCCGCGCGAGACCGGCCTGGAGGCGATGCTGGAGCACTACGGTGTCCGCCTGGAGCAGTCCTACGTCCTGGACGAGCAGTCGTTCGTGCAGCGCCAGGCGTCGCAGCGCGGCGGCTACGTGGAGAGCGAGATCTACTTCGCGCCGCTGCTGAAGGAGGACGAGATCGACCGTTCGGTGCCGTTCCTGTCCGGCCTGGAGGAGCTGGTGATGCTCAACGTGTCGCCGCTGACGGTGGTCGGCGCCGGCCAGCCGGGCGTGGACTACACCGTGGCGCTGCGCACCTCGCCGACCGCCTGGGAGATGGCCGGGCAGATCGACCTGATGGGCGCCGAGCCGCCGGGCGAGGACGTACGCACGTCGTTCCCGCTCGCGGTCCTGGCCGAGGGCACCTTCACCAGCTACTTCGCCGATCGCGAGATTCCCGAGCGCCCGCGCGACGAGCCGGGCTCGCAGGACGACGACGAGGAGGAGGCGGCGCCGCTGATCTCCGCCGAGGAACTGCAAGCCGAGGCAAGCTTCACGGCCGAGGGCGAGGGCAGGCTGTTCGTGGTCGGCACCTCGGCCATCCTGGGCAGCGGCTTCATCGACGTGCAGGGCCGCAACCCCAACTCGCTGTTCCTGCTCAACCTGATCGACGCCATGAACGGGCGCGACGAACGCGCCGAGATGCGCAGCAAGGGGCGCCGGGTGCGGCCGCTGCGCGAGATCGAGCCGCCGGCGCGCACCGCCATCAAGACGTTCGCGGTGGCCGGCCTGCCGGCGCTGGTGATCGTGGTGGGCATCCTGGTGTGGATCCTCGGCGGCCTGCATCGCAACCGCATCCGCGCGGAATACGGCAATCCCGCCTCCGGAGGCGGTTCCACGAGCGGTACGCCAAGTACCGGCGGCGGCCGAGCCGGTGGCAGAGGCGGAGGTGGCAGCGGTGCCGGCGCGGAACCGCAGGCATCCGCGAGGCGCGCCACACGAGGCCGCGGTGCACGTGATGGCGCCGGTACCGGCGAGGCCGGGGCGGCGAAGTCGAAGCGCCCATCGGGGGGTGCGTCGTGATGAGCTTGGACCGAGTACTGCTCCGGTACGCGCTGCCGGCGCTGATCATCGTGTCGCTGGCGCTCTACCTGGGGCTGCGCAACCGCGACCGCCTGTTATACGACCTGCCGCAGTTACCCGAGATGGCAGTGGCGGACGTGGACCGGTTCGAGATCGCCAAGGGCGACAAGCGCGTTGCGGTACGCAAGCAGGGCGACGGCTGGCTGCTGGAGCCGGGGGACTTTCCGGCCGCCACCGCCCAGGTGGACACCATGGTACGCGCGCTGGCCACCCTGCAGATCACCGACCTGGTGTCGGAGCACGCCGCCTACAGCCGCTTCGAGCTCGACCCCGAGTCCGCAATGCGGGTCACCGCGTTCCGGGGCGACACCGTGCTGCGCACCGTCGAACTCGGCAAGGAGGCGCGCACCTACCAGCACACCTACGTCAAGGTGGAGGGCGACCGGCGCGTCTACCAGGCGGAGGGCGACCTGGGCAACTACTTCCCGGTGGTCGGCGACGTGCTGCGCGACAAGCTGGTGCTGCAGGTGGACATCGAAACCGTGGGCGAGATCGTCGCCCGCAGCCCGGGTGAGGAGTTGGTGCTGCGCAAGCGCCCGCCGCTGGAGGAGGGCGGCGCCCCGGAGTGGGTCACCGCCGGCGGCGGCGAGTGGAACTCCGCGAAGGTGGCCGAGTCGCTGCAGCGGCTCGCCAACCTGAGCACGTTCCGGTTCGCCGAGGGGCCGCCGGAGCCCGGCGGCGAGGTGCTTGAGGTCACCCTCAGGACCGAGGTGGGCGCCACCCACACGCTGACCGTGTACGCCCGTTCCGGCAACAGCTACCCGGCCACCTCGACGGGCTCCGACTACCCCTTCCTGTTGTTCGTGTGGATGGTAAATGGTTTTCTGGAAGCATTTACTACCGCCGGACCGCCGGAGGAATAGCCGTTCTCGGTACCGTGTTGTTCGTGTGGATAGTCAACGGCTTGCCGGGCATCACGCTGGCCTCCGGCGAGCACTGGTACGGCATCGGCAGTTTCGCGAGCGCCGTGCAGCGCCGGCTGGTCGACATCCTGCAACCCGACCTGCAGTGGTGCGGCGGCCTCAGCAACGCGGTGCGCATCTGCCACCTGGCCGACGCCGCCGGCCTTACCGTGATCGCCCACGGCGGCATGAACACCCCGTTCGGCCAGCACCTTTCCTTCGCCATGCCCGCGGTGCAGTGGGGCGAGCGCTCCGAGGGCGTGTCGCCGCCCGGCGTGCCGCTGCAGGAGATGGTCTACGTGCCCGGCTCGCCGGCAATCCGCGACGGCTACCTGGTCCCCAGCGACGCCCCCGGCTTCGGCATCGAAGCCACCCTCGACTGGCTCGAAGCCCGCACCGTCTAACCGGTGATCTCCGAACCCGGGGCCAGGAATGTCGCCTCGTCCACGAGCATGCCCCCTTCACCGGAGAAGCGACCATTGACGTATTTCTCTGGCTTCGCACGCGGCGCCGGCAGTCTCCTTTTCGGTCGGCATCGGTCAACTCCGGGCGGCTCCCCGCACGCGCGTGCCGCGCTTGCACCGGCATGGGCACGGGCGGGGTGCGGGCCTGCCATGGTGGACGTCAGCGCGTGCGGGCGCCTACACTGGCGGCGGGGAACGGAGGCAGATGAGCGAACCGCGTTGTATTGGCATTGACTTCGGCACCGACTCGGTGCGCGTGGTGGTGATCCGCGCCGACACCGGGGCGCAGGAAACGCGCGTCGTGGAGGCCTACCCGCGCTGGAGCGAAGGCCGCTACTGCGACGCCGCGGCCAACCGGTTCCGCCAGCATCCGCTCGACTACATCGAGAGCCTGGAACGCGCCTGCCGGGCGGCTTCCGCCCAACTGAACGGGGCGCAGCGGGACAGCATCATCTGCATCGGCATCGATACCACCGCCTCCACGCTGGCCGCCGTGGACGAGGCGGGCACCCCGCTGGCGCTCGGCGAGCGGTTCGCCGACAACCCCAACGCCATGTTCGTGCTGTGGAAGGATCACACCGCGGTGCGCGAGGCGGACGAGATCAACACCCTGGCCCACACCTGGGGCGGCATCGACTACACCTGCTACTCGGGCGGCGTCTATTCCTCGGAATGGTTCTGGGCCAAGGCGCTGCACGTGCTGCGCGCCGACGCCGAGGTGGCGGCGGCGGCCTGGTCGTGGACCGAGCACTGCGACTGGATCCCCGGCCTGCTGACCGGCACCACCGCGCCCGGCGAGCTGCGCCGCGGGCGCGCCGCCGCCGGCCACAAGGCGATGTGGCACGCGTCCTGGGGCGGCCTGCCGGGCGCCGACTTCCTGGGCCGCCTCGATCCACGGCTGGCCACCCTGCGCGAGCGGCTGTACGACGACTCGTCCACCTCCGACCAGAGCGCCGGCACGCTGTCCGGCGAGTGGGCGCGGCGGCTCGCGCTGCCGGCCGGCATCACGGTCGCGGTCGGCGGCTGCGACGCGCACTTCGGAGCCGTGGGCGGCGGCGTGCGCCCCGGCACCGTGGCCAAGATCCTGGGCACCTCCACCTGCGACATGATCGTCGCCGACCCCGGCGCCATCGGCGACCGCACCATCGCCGGCATCTGCGGCCAGGTGGACGGCTCCATCGTGCCCGGCCTGACCGGCCTGGAGGCGGGCCAGTCGGCCTACGGCGACGTGTACGCCTGGTTCCGCGACCTGTTGTGCTGGCCGCTGCGCTCACTGGCCGCCGGGCAGCGCGCGGGAATCGCCGACCGCCTGCTCGACGACCTCGCCGACGCCGCCGCCGCGTTGCCGCCCGACCCGGCCGGCATCCTGAGCCTGGACTGGTTCAACGGCCGGCGCACCCCGAACGCCGACGCCGGCCTGAAGGCGGCGATCACCGGCCTCACCCTCGGCGCCGACGCCCCGGCGGTGTACCGCTCCCTGGTCGAAGCCACCGCCTACGGCAGCCGCGCCATCAACGAGCACCTGGCCGCCGCCGGCATCCCGGTAGACGAGATCATCGCCCTCGGCGGCATCTCGCAGCGCTCCGACTTCGCCGTACAGGTGGCCGCCGACGTGCTCGGCATGCCGATCAAGGTGTCGGCCACCGAGGAGGGCCCCGCTCTCGGCGCCACGATGTGCGCCGCCACCGCCGCCGGCCACTACGCCACCGTGCAGGAGGCGCAGGCCGCCATGGCGCCCGGCTTCAAGACCACTTACGAACCGGACCCGGCGCGTGCCGCGCAGTACACCGAAGGCTACCAGCGCTACCGAGCGCTCGCCGAAACGGTGGAATCCGCCGCCTGGCGCCACGCCTCACAGTAGGCCACGCCGGGCACGCAGTTGAAAGTCCATTGACTCAAACAAGCTGAAGTAGCTACTATAGCTCTTATGAAGGCAATAGCCGCGCGAGAGGCCAAGAACCGCTTCGGCCAGTTGCTCGATGCCGCGCAGCGGAGTCCGGTCAGCGTGACCAAGAACGGCCGCGCCGTCACGGTGATGCTGTCGACCGAGCTCTATGACCAGCTCCGCGGCGCGGCGTGGGAACGGCTCACCGCGACCATGGACACGATGGGAGCGGAGGCAACCGCAAAGGGCCTGACCGACGCCAAGCTCGACGCCCTTCTTGCGGATGACAGTTGAGCGAGTCGTTGTCGACACCAACGTCCTGATCAGCTCAGCACTGAGACCTCCGGGAACGCCGCGCGCCGTTGTGGACACGATACGGCAAGCGGGCGGCGTGCTCCTGTTCGCCAACGAGACCATCAAGGAGCTGCACAGCCGCCTCTTTCGCCCGAAGTTCGACCGCTACGTGAGTCGGACAATAAGGACACCGTTCCTTGTCCAGCTCCTGGGCGTTTCCGAACGCGTTTCGATCACCGGGGCCAAGCTCGGATGCCTGGACCCGAAGGACGACCAGTTCCTGGAGACGGCGATGGTTGGCGAGGCAGACTGCCTGATCACTGGGGATCGCCACCTTCTGGACATGACTCCGTTTCGCGGGATTCCAATCCTGACCCCCGCGGCGTTTCTGAACTCCCTCGCTGCTCCGAGCTGATCCTCGTACTTGGACGCCGCTGCGCGGAACCGGAGAGTGTACGAGTCTACAGGTTCCAGGCGGCGGCGATTTCCTTTACGCACTCGGTGAGCGCCGGGACCGGGTTGTTGACGTCGCCCTCGTACTCGATGATCGGCACGCCGTCGAAGCCGACGTCGCCCAGTGCCGTGACCAGGGCGGGCAGGTCGAGGATGCCGGTGCCGATCACCACGTCCACCGGTTCGCGGTTGCGGGAGTAGACGAAGTCCTTGAGGTGCACGCCCATCAGCCGGTTGCCGAAGCGGCGCACCATCTTGACCGGGTCCTCGCGCGAGTCGATCGCCCAGGCGGTGTCCAACATCAGCCCGATGCGCGGGCCGGTGCGCCGGAACACCTCCTCCAGCATCTGCGCGTTGCCGAGCCAGTGCGCGCCGCCGTGGTTGTGCAGCGCCACGTTCACGTCGTACTGCTCGGCCAGGCGCTCGGCGGCGGCGAACGTGTCCCACGACGCCGGCGGGGTGACGTCGGCGCTGATCACCGGCAGGCCGGCCTTGCGGGCGAACTGGAAGTAGCACTCGGCGCCGCTGCCGTCGCCGCGGATCGAGTTGACTCCGCAGCTCACCAGCCGCACGCCGGCGTCGCGGTACGCGGCGATGGCCGCGTCCTGCGCGGCCTCGTCGGCGAAGTCGACGTGCACGCCACACGGCTCGACCGCCGCCAGCCCGATCTCCCCGGCCTTGGCGGCGACCTCTTCGTTGCTGGCAAAGCCGCGGAAGCAGTAGCTCTGCACGGCGATCCTGTCGGTCGTCGATGATGTCACGCCGCGGATGGTACCGGCCTTGGCCGCCCGGGCGCAAGTGGACGGCGGATGATGACCCCGCTATACTCCTGATCCGGTTCAATCCTATGCCATCAACAATGAAAACAATGAAATCGAAAATGGAAAGCTTGATTCGCAATCTGCCGGAGAATGCAAGTATCGAGGATGCGATAGAGAGGCTCTTCCTGCTCCACAAAATCGAAAAGGGCATAGAACAAGCAGATGCCGGCCTTACCGTGTCACATGACGAGGCACGACAGCGGTTACGTAGGTGGCTCGATTGAGATGGACTCCGCAAGCGCTTGCAGACGTAGCAGCAATATGTGCCTAGATCGCGCGCGACTCCCGAAATTATCCCCAGGTTTTCGCGACCCAGATAGTCGATAAGGCATCAGCATTGGAATCGTTTCCGCAGGTTGGCAGAGTTGTACCCGAGTCAAATCGGGACGACATTCGGGAAATGCTTCACGGCAACTACCGAATCGTCTATCGGCTGATTGGCGATGAAGTCCAGCTCCTGACGATCCACCACAGTGCTCGTCTTCTTGATCCGTCCGAACCAGGCGACAACTGACTACATCGGTCATGGCGAGAGCTGAAGATCGCGACCTGTTTCAGGCCCGCGGCGCGGCCGAGCAGGCGAGCGGCGCGCCGCTCGCGGCGCGCATGCGGCCGCGCACGCTGGACGAATTCGTCGGCCAGGACCACATCGTCGGGCCGGGGCGGCTGCTGCGGCGCGCGATCCAGGCAGACCAGCTCTCGTCGCTGATCTTCTACGGGCCGCCCGGCACCGGCAAGACCACCCTCGCGCAGGTGATCGCCGGCACCACCCGCGCCCGCTTCACGGCGCTGAACGCGGTGCTCGCCGGGGTGAAGCAGCTCCGCGAGGCGATCGCCGCGGCGCGCGAGGCGCGCGACCTGCACGGCCAGCACACCATCCTGTTCATCGACGAGGTGCACCGCTGGAACAAGGCGCAGCAGGACGCGCTGCTGCCGAGTGTCGAGAACGGCACCATCGTGCTGATCGGCGCCACCACCGAGAACCCCTACTTCGAGGTGATCAAGCCGCTGGTGAGCCGCAGCCGCATCTTCCAGCTCCAGGGGCTCGGGCGCGAGGAGCTGGAGCGGGTGGCCCGGATGGCGCTGGCCGACACCGAGCGCGGTTTGGGAGGCTACCGCTCCGAGGTAAGCGAGGAGGCGATGGAGCACCTGCTGAACGTGGCCAACGGCGACGCGCGCAGCCTGCTCAACGCCCTGGAACTGGCGGTCACCACCACGCCGGCCGGCGCGGACGGCGTGGTGCGCGTCGACCGTCTGGTGGCGGAGGAGTCGATCCAGCGCCGCGCGGTGCTGTACGACAAGGAGGGCGACGCCCACTACGACACCATCAGCGCGTTCATCAAGAGCGTGCGCGGCTCCGATCCCGACGCGGCGCTGTACTGGATGGCGCGCATGGTGTACGCGGGCGAGGATCCGCGCTACCTGTTCCGGCGCATGCTGATCCTGGCGTCCGAGGACATCGGCATGGCGGACCCGGCGGCGATCGGCGTGGTGACCGCCTGCGCCGCCGCGTTCGACTACGTGGGCCTGCCGGAGGGGCGCTTCCACCTGGCCGAGGCGGCGCTGTACCTGTCCACGGCGCCGAAGAGCAACAGCACCCTGGGCTTCTTCGACGCGCTGCGCGCGGTGGAGGCGGAGCGCGAGGCGCAGGTGCCGTCGTCGTTGCGCGACGGGAGCCGCGATGCCGAGGGGTTCGGCCACGGCGCCGGCTACCAGTATCCGCACGCCTTCACCGACCACTGGGTGGCGCAGCAGTACCTGCCGTCGGAGTTGCAGGGGCGGGTGTTCTACCAGCCCGGCGACACCGGCCACGAGCGCGCCATCCGCGACCAGGTGGCGCGCCGCCGCGAAGCCAACCTGGCGGCCGCCTGGGAGGGCACCGAGCAAGGCGGCGAGATCCTGACCAACGCCGGCAAGGACGTGCAGCGCGACCTGGACCGCTGGCTGGAGCGGGCGCTGTCCGACGCCGCCGGGCGGCTGGCCGATGAGCGCGACCGCATCGTGGCGGCGGCCGGCCTGCAGCGCCACGGCGTGGTACTGGACCTGGCGCTCGGCAGCGGCCTGCTCACCTTCGAACTGCTGCGCCGCTGCCCGGAGGGCGGCGTGTGGGCGCTGGCGCCGCCGGAGGCCAAGGGCGTGCGCGAGCAACTGGCCGCCCTGCCCGCCGCCATGCAGCCCACCCTGGTGGCGGAGCCGGCGCAGATCGACCCGGCGGTGTGCTTCGACGCCGTGGTGGGCCGCGGCGTGTGGCGGGCGGACGGTGGGCAAGCGCTGGTGCTGGCCGCCGCCGGCGCCCTGACCGAGGGCGGACGCCTGGTGCTGGCCGAGCCGCTGCCGGAACGGGCTCCGCGGCTGCACGAGGTGCTGGACCTCGACGGGCTGGACGAGACCGACCGCGCCGCCGTCGCCGCCGCCGAGGAAGCGCACTACGGCGCCCGCCCGGCACTCACCGGCGCCGAAGTCGAGGCCGCCCTGGCGCCGCACGTCACCGGCCTGACCGCCGAGATCGTGGAACAGCCGGGCCGGCTGGCAGTGACGCGCACCCTCCTGGAACGCTGGTTCCCGAACGGCGCGCAGGTTCCCGCCACTTCCTACGCCCACGTGCTGCTGACCGCCGGCGTCTCCGCCGCGGCAGTCGCGGCCCTGCGCCGCGGACTCGAAAACCGCCTCGGCGCCGTGCTCGACTGGCGCGTCGCCACCCTGTTCGTGACCGCAACCGGTTCGCCGGCTGGCAGCCGGTAGTACATCGTCGCGAATCGCCCGGCTCCGGCCGATGGCCGTGGCAGATGGCCAAGGCACGCAGATTCGATTGCGAGCTACTACGAGATTGCCAAGTACGATGCGGCCTCGTCCGCGTCGAACTCAGCCAACCGTGTGGAGAACTCGCGCAGTATCGCCTCGATTTCATTAGTGGTGCAGTTACCCCTCCGGATCCAAACCACCTTCGGCGGGTGTCCGTACAGAAAGCTCAGCTGATGGAAGTCGGAGTCCTTCGAGACAATGGCGTAACCGTTCTCACCTGCGTGTTTCCACACCTGCCGGTCCACGGCTCGGTGTAGACCAAGATCCCGAACATGTGCGGATTCGGGATACATACTCGCAAGGCGGTCGATCAATCGCGGCGACAGATTCTGGTCGAAGAGCAGCTTCACTCGGCCGGTACCGAGACGAATCGGCGCTCTCGGTCAGCCGCGAAAGATAGACATGCCTTGATGTCATCCGGTGTAAGATCTGGTAAATCGGCGAGTATCTCTTCCCGAGTCATGTCTGACGCCAAGTATTCGAGAACATCGTAGACGGTGATGCGGAGCCCCCGAATACATGGCTTGCCCCCACGCTTCCCCGGCTCAATAGTGATGATCTCTCGATAGTCCATAGCACTCAGCGTAGCACCGTTGGGCCGAGCATCGGAAGGGCGTCGACCGGGCAGCGGGCAACTCGTGGCCTACGAAGCGGTACAGGTTCCAGGCGAAAGAGCGCCAGTCCGCTGTTGGTACGGCGCGACTCGCGTTGGAGGAGCACGCCGACGACCCTCCGCCTGCCGGCGGAGCAAACCACACCATGAGCTCGGGTGTGGACATGCACCGACGACGGGGCTACCGTGTCGAGATCATGGCGGCCGACCGACTCGCACTTGCAGCTCACGGTCATCCCGAAATGGAATACGCCGAGGAGCGGATCGCGCTGGCCTGCGCGTTTCGGTGGGCGGCACGCTACGACCTGCACGAATCGGTGGCCAACCACTTCAGTCTGGCCGTGAACGACGCCGGCACGCGCTTCCTGATGAACCCGCGCGGGCGCCATTTCTCGCTGATCCGGGCCGGCGAGCTGCTCCTGCTCGATGCCGAGGACGACTCCACGATGCAGCGCCCGGACGCCCCCGACCCCACCGCCTGGGGGCTGCACGGTGCCATCCACCGCCGGGTGCCGCACGCGCGCTGCCTGCTGCACGTGCACTCGCGCTACGCCACGGTGCTCGCCTGCCTCGCCGACCCGGCGCTGCCGCCGATCGACCAGAACGCGATGCGCTTCTGGGGCCGCGTGACCGTGGACGAGCAGTTCGAGGGCATGGGCCTGGACGACGAGGCGGAGCGGGTGGCGTCGATGGCCGGCGACAACCCGATTCTGCTGATGCGCAACCACGGGGTGATGGTGATCGGCGCAACGGTTGCGCAGGCGTTCGACGACCTGTACTACTTCGAGCGCGCCTGCGAGACCTACATCACGGCGCTGCAAACCGGGCGCGAACTGAAGATCCCCTGCGACCAGGTGGCCGCGACGACACGCCGGCAGTGGCTCGACTATCCGGATCTGAGCGACGACCACTTCCGCGAACTGCAAGCGATTCTGGACCGCGAAGACCCATCCTACCGGGACTGAACGCAACCCCCACCCTCGGCACTCGAGCGCCCCCTCACGAGCGCCCGCCGCGCTATCCCGCCGCCGTCGCTCGCGGCTGCACCAGCGCCAGTCGCCGCGCCGCTCCGCGCGCTGCTCGCTGGGCACGCCAGCGGGTCCGCGAACACATTCGCAGCCACCGCACCCCGTCCGCGGCGCCCCTCGGCAGCGGCGACCGCGCGTTGCCGGTCAGCCCATTCGCCGCCATGCGTCGAACAGGTTGTCGTATTCCTCAGCGAGGCAGGCCCACGAGTAGCGCCGCATGGCCGCGGCCAGTCCCGGCGGCGACTTCACCGGCGGGCTCGACAGCAGGGCGATCAACCGGTCGGCCAGGGCCTCGTCGCCGTCGTACAGGCATTCTTCGTGGAAGGCCGCCGGGATCACTTCCGGGTAGGCGAGCCGGTTGGGCAGCAACGGATGGCAGCCCGCCGCCACCGCCTCCACCACCGAGATGCCGAAGTTCTCCTGGATGGCGGTCGACACCACCACCGAGCCGCGGCCAAGCCACTCCAGGTATGCCGCCCGGCTCGGCAGATAGCCGTACTGTACCACCCTTTCTCCGAGCCATTTGCGCGCGGCGATGAACTCCTGCGGCACGTACTGGGCGTTCTCGCCGAGCAACGCCACCTCGAACGCCACCCCTGCCCGCTGCACCCTGCGCAGGGCGGCGAAGAACGCCGCCGGCTGCTTGTCGAACTCCCAGCGATGGTTCCATATCATCAGGGGTGTTCCAGGCCTCACCGCGCAACGTGCCGGTCCCGCAACCGTTGACGCGATGTCGGCAGCGCCGGGTTGCCGTCCCGCTGCTCCGGCGTCCCCGCCGGCGCGGGACTCGGGCGGCGGGGACGCCGCCGGCGGACCCATGCTCTCCGAGGACGGCGCCGACCAAGGCTCGGCTGCACGGCCGCGGTCGACAGTCGGCACCGCGGTCGCGCCGCCCGGCGCCGGTTCCACGGACGGCGCCGGCAATCGGCAGCCGGGGTACAGCACGCGCGCCTTGGCCGCCAGCGCGTCCGGAATCCACGCCGGCTCGTATTCCGGCATGCGCCGCAACACCTCCGGCAGCACCGCGAAGTAGGCGTCGCGATGGTAGCGGGAGTTGAACACCACCACGTCGGCGGCCAGTGCCGAGGCGATGTCGGTAAAGGCGAACTGAAAGTCGCGCTGCTCGCCCTCCGGTTTCGGATAGCTGAGTTGATTCTCGTGCACGTACAGGAGGATCGGCGGACACTCCGCTCCCCACAGGGCTTTCAGGTCGGCCACGTTCATCAGGTCGGTGACCAGCAGCAGGTCGTAGTCCGCCGGGCGCGCCACCGCGCGGGCAAAGTGGAGCGCGGCGCCGCGCATCCGCCAGCGCCAGAAGCGCGCCGGCAGCGTGTGCAGATCGATCCGGTGGCGGGAGTGCTGCACCAGGCCGTCGGCGAACTCGCGGTGCGAGCCGCCGTAGAACGGCTCCAGGAACAGGATGTCCAGGGTGCTCACTCAGTGCACGCTCCAGCCGCCGTCGATGGTCAGCGCGGCGCCGGTGACGTAGCTCGCGGCATCGCCGGCCAGGTAAAGGGCCAGCCCCGCAATCTCGCGCGGCTCGCCCCAGCGCCCCATCGGCACCTTCGCCACCACGCGGGCGGCGATCTCGGGAACGCCGAGCAACGGGAGGTTCAGCTCGGTGGCGAACATGCCGGGGATGATGCAGTTGACGGTGATGCCGGCCTGCGCCCACTCCAGCGCCAGCACGCGGGTGAGTTGCAGCACGCCGCCCTTGCTGACCGCGTAGGGGGTGCGCTCGGCCATGCCGAGCACCGACAGCAGCGAGCCGATGTTGATCACCCGTCCGTAGCCCTGCTCCTTCAGGTGGCCGGCGGCGGCACGGCACACCAGCCACATCGAGGTGAGGTTGGTGTCCTGCACCTGCCGGAACTGCTCCAGGCTCAGCTCCTCGATCGGCCCGCGGATGTTGATGCCTGCGTTGTTCACCACGATGTGAAGCCCGCCGCAGTCCGCGATCACACCTGCCACCGCCTGCTCCACCGCGGCCGGGTCGCTCACGTCGCACCGGTAGGCGCGGCACGCCACCCCGTGCTCGGCGCTCAGCTCGCGCGCGACTTCCTGCACGCGCTCGCCGCGCGCCAGCAGTGCCAGCGACGCCCCCGCCTCCGCCAGCGCGCTGGCGATCACCTCGCCGAAGCCGCGGCTGGCCCCGGTCACCAGCGCCACCCGCCCGTCCAGCCGAAACGTGTCCAGAATGCCGAGCTTCACAATCGTCCGCCAAGGAAGTCGGAAACAATTCCATCACCTGCACCGCGCCGCGATTCCGCCGCCAACGTGAGACGGAGCAGCCGCCACGAACAACCGAAACGCACGATTAGTTCTTCCGTGAGTCGAACAGTACGTACACCGCGAAGGCGCGAAGCACGCCGGATGGAAGACCCATGAAGCGGTGAATTATTCCTTCAGCGGTATCGGCGAGTATGTCAACCTCAGCCTTGAAGAAGTTCTCGTAGGGAACATAATCCGCAATCGTACGGTCGTACTGCAGGTCTACGAACGGCGCAGCAAAGTCACGGATTGCCGAGGGAAACTGGCCCATGATTTGGTTGTTCTTGCAACGGTTCTTTGCCTTCCCATGATCCACGGCGCGGTAGACTTGGACCCACGCTCGTTTCCCGCTGTCGTCGAGACTGCGATACTGACCGACCACCTTGTCGGCACAGACATTGGCCAGACAAGTGAATGCTGCATAGTAAATCGTGCTGACTGCCCGCCGAAGCGTAGCTTGCAAAGGGCGACCCGCCCCGAGACCCAAGATCGAGTTTCTGGCGGCGGTCAGCAGATCAGCAGGATTCAATGTTGACTTCGGGATACGTGCTCAGCCATTTCTCCACACCACTGCCCCATTCTTCGCTAGACACGTAGGAAAGGTTGGGATAGTCTTCTATCCCCACATCCGAGAGCCTCGCTAGCAGTCGCCTTGGCATGCCACCCAACCACGCGACATCAAGGTCATCCTTGGAGCCGTCGAAGACGATCACGATGCGGAGATACGGAGAGCCATCGTCAGCGTCATAGGTACGCCGCACCTCGATCGGACCGAATGCTACTCCACCGCGCGGATGGCCCTCAGCAAGGGCCTCCTGCACGAAATCCCTGACTTTCGAAAGCGTCGTCGAGTCCATGTGCCACCACAATATACCGACCAATGACGGTCATCGCCACTTGCCACCATCAGCCGTGATGCGGCCACTCGACCCTTGCCGGGCGGTCCGGACGCTCATAGCGCATGACGCTGGGCACGGGGTTCGCGACACTGGTCCCGCAGGTGGCCGGCCACGCCGATGAGGATATCATTCGACCAGGCGCTATTCGAATTGATGCTTGCTCTGGCTGCACGCCTTGCCCTTGCCGCGGACGATGTCGGTCCGCTCCCAGGCATCGAGCGCGCAGCATATCGGGTGAGCGTCGCCCAAATTGTAGCGCATTTCGCCGGGCGTAAACCAGTCGCAGGTGCCGTTCGCCAGTGCATCGACTTTCACCTTGTCGGCGGCATAACCGTATACCCGGCACACGCCGTCCTCCTCGACCCAGTCTTCGATGTAGGACATCCAGGGCACGTCCAACCCAAGCTGGGCGTGCACCAGCGCTTGCAGCGAGCCGATCCGTGAGCCGACGTCCCAGCCGGACGATTTCTCTTCCCAGCCTTCGCCGCCGGGCAGTTCCCACGCATCCGAATCTGCCTCGCGGCACAACAGGAATCTGGAGTCGAAACCGGTGGGGCACTCGATCAGCAGCCGGGTGGTGGTGAGCGGGCGGTCGAAACAGACCGGCAGCAGGCGCTTGCCGGCGTCGCTCAGGGCCTCCAAGGCGGCCCGGTTGTACGGGTAGTAGCCCGCCGCGGGCGGCGCGTCGGCGGCGCAGTACTTGTTGAAGATGCCGCAGCGGTCCTCACTGGTGGTGCCGGCGGGAGCCTGGTGCCAGACATGCTCGTTGACCACCAGCAGGTCGCCGGCCTTCAACTCCGGATCGATGAACGGCGGCAGTTGCTCCCGGTCGGGAGCGGTCAGGTCCAGGACGTGCGCCCGTGGGTCGATGACCCGCGGCAGCTTGTGCGACCCCGGCGACACCATGAACGGACCGAACGAAGGATCGAAGTCGTTCAGCGGCACGATGGCAAACACCCAGTTCATGGACGAGCCGACCGGGCGCCAGCGCTTGTAGTCGGAGTGGGCGCCGCCGCCCTTGTCGCCCGGCGTGCGCAGGTAGGCGACCGACGCGGTCAGGTGCGCCGGGCCGCCGAGCGCCGACTCCACGGCCCCGACCACCGTTGGATGCTCGGCAATCGCCGCCAATCCCGGTTCCGCCATCCGGTTGCCGCTGACGGTGTACTTGGCCGGTTCCGGGTAGGAACGACGCGGCGGATAGGCCTCACGCTGCACCTGTTCCCGGACCACGCCGCGCAGGTCGGCGGCCTCCTTGGCGGACAGGGCGTCGCGCACGATCAGGTAGCCGTCGTCGTGAAAGTCGGCAAGCTGCTGCCGGCTCAAGGATGGGGTGAAGGCTGCACTCATACCCGGAATCTCCCGTCCGCGGCGCCCTGCTATCGAATCCCGCCGGACGGCCACGGTGGTCAGCCGACGCGCCCCGTGCGCATCGGTTTCGCCGCCTCGGGCGTCCCGGGGGTACCGGGCCCGCGGATCTTGCCCCACGAGCATAGGTCGGCGCCCACTCCCGGTCAACGGTTCCGCATCAGGCTCATCAGGCTCGGGCGCCCGCCAGGGATGGCAGCCACTGGCCCAACCCGAAGGCGACCGGCCTGCCGTATCGGTGGAGGCGTGTACACACGCACGCGGGCCGGCTACCCTCTGCCGCGACATGAGTGATGCAACGCTGCGCGCCGGGGTGATCGGCGCCACCGGCCGCGGCAACTACGGCCATGGCCTCGGAGACGCCTTCGCCGCCCTGGACCGCACCCCGGTGGTGGCGGTCGCGGACGCGGACCGGGCCGGCGGCGCCGAGGCGGCGAGCCGGTTCGGCACCGACAACCATTACCGCGACTACCGCGACATGTTCGCCCGCGAGCAACTCGACGTGGTGGCGGTGAGCCCGCGCTGGACCGACCAGCGCCGCGACATGGTGGTCGCGGCCGCGGAGGCTGGCGTCAAGGGCATCTTCTGCGAGAAGCCGTTCGCGGCCACCCTCGCCGACGCCGACGCCATGATGGAGGCGTGCGACCGGAACGGCGTGCGGGTGGTGGTGGCGCACCGGCGCGCCGCGGCCCACGAGCAGCGCCTCAAGCAGATCGTCGACTCGGGCGAGATCGGCGACATCCAGGTGATGCGCGGCCACGGCAAGGGCGACCACCGCGCCGGATCGCTGGACCTGATGATCCTCGGCACCCACATCCTGGACGGCATCCGCTACGTGGCCGGCAGCGACGTCGCCTGGGCGCACGGCCACGTGACCCAGGACGGGCGCCCGGTCACCACCGACGACATCAAGGAAGGCGACGAGGGCGTCGGCCTGCTGGCCGGCAACCGGGTGGCCGCCTACTACGTGTTCGAGAACGGCATCACCGCCCACTACGAGTCGTTCCAGGGCTTCCCGGACGACGCCCACGACCACAACCGCCACCTCGGCTTCGAAGTGTACGGCACCAGGGGCATCGTCTCGGTGCGCAATTCGCCGGGCGGCGAGCTGTACCTGCACCGTCACGACCTGTGGATCCCGGACACCGACACCCGCCCGTGGGAACGCATCCGCATTCCCGAGTGGGAGCGGCAGAACAGCGGCCTGGCGAGCAACCTGATGATCGTGAACGAGCTCCTGGCCGCCATCGACGAGGACCGCGACGTCCGCGAGGTGTCCTCCGGCGCCGACTCGCGCGCCGCGCTGGAGATGATCATGGCCGTGCACGAGTCCAACCGCCTCGGCACCCGCGTGCCCTTCCCGCTCGCCAACCGCGACAACCCCTACGCCACCTGGCTGGCGCAGGAGTAACCGCTCGGCGGGTGGCGGCGCCCCATATGGCGGGGCGGGCCGTGGGCGCCCTCCGATCCGCCGGTGATTGCCGCACACGCGCTCAACTCCCGTTCGAGACGTGCCGTTCATTTTGGATGATATGTCCGGAAGAGCACTGTTTTGGCGCAGCAGGCAAGGAGGCGGACTCGCATGACGCCGGGGTTGCCGCACTATAACACCCGCGTCCTGATCGTCGACGATCAGGACACGATCCACGAGGACTTCGCGGAGATGTTGCAGCCCGCGTCGGTCACGCCGGACTTCGACGTGGTGGCAGACACGAACGCGGACATGGAAGCGGAGGCGCCGTTCCTGCCCAAGCTGGAACTGCTGCACGCGAACACTGGGGAGCAAGCGTGCTCGATCGTCAGCGGGAGCAAGGAAGCGAACCGTCCCATCGCCGTGGCCTACATCGACGTTCGCATGCCGCCCGGCATCGACGGGGTAGAGACAATCCGCCGCGTGCGCAAGATCGATCGCGACGTCGAAATCGTGGTGATGACTGCCTACTCCGACCGGTCGCTGCCGGAGATCGTCCGCGACCTGGATGCGCTGCACAAGCTGCTCTACATCAGAAAGCCGTTCGTGCACGAGGAGATCCAGCAGACCACCCTGTCCCTGGTCGGCAAGTGGAACGCCGAGCGGGACCTGGCGGAAGAACAGCGCGAGCTCGTCGGCCGCTATCGCCGCCTGGAAGCGCTGCTCGACGCCACCGGCGACGCCATCGCCCTGCTCGACGGCGCCGGACGCCGGGTATTCGCCAATCGCGCCTACAAGAGGATCCTGGGACTGGGGGACGCCGAGATGCAACAGATAGCGCCGGACGTGCTCACGGCACTCGTCGACGAGCGCCTCCGGGAGCCGGACCCGAGCGACGTGGAGGCCCGCTTCCTGATCGACAGCAGCGACGTGGCGGATGCTGCCGACACCGGCCCCGGACCGGTGCCGAAGCAGCGGCTGTTCCATCGCTCCTCGGTGCCGGTGCACGATGGCGCCGGCGAGGAGATCGGCCGGCTCGAGGTGTACCGGGACGTAGCCCTGGAGATCGAGGCCGACCGGAGGAAGGCCGACGTGTTGCACCTGCGCGGCACCCCGGAGACCGGCCACTCGTTCGCCGGCATGGCGGGCGCGAGCCCGCGCATGCGGCAGGTGTACGCGCTGATGCAGCAGGCGGCCGAGGCCGACGTCACGGTCCTGGTGCGTGGCGAGCCCGGTACCGGAACGGAGCTGGTGTCCCGGTCTTTTCATCGCAACAGTCTGCGCAAAGAGGGACCGTTCGTGGTCGTGGACTGCGGTGCCACCCCGGAGGCGTTCATCGAGAGCGAGCTGTTCGGGGGTGAGCGCGGCACCCCGGCGGGAGCGACCGCGCAGCGCGTCGGCGCGTTCGAGCGTGCCGACGGCGGCACGGTACTGCTCGACCGGATCGAGGCGGTGCCGTACACCGTACAGCGCGAGCTGTTGCGGGTATTGCTGGAGCGCACCATCCGGCGGGTCGGCGGCGACGCCTTGATCCGTGTCGACGTCCGGGTGATCACGGCGACCAGCAAGGACCTTGAGCGGGCGGTCATGGCGGGCGAGTTCCGCGAAGACCTGCTGTACCGCCTGGCCGCGTTCCCGATCGTGATCCCGCCGCTGCGCGAGCGGAAGGAGGACGTGCCGGTGCTCGCGCGCCACCTCCTGGAGCGGCACGCGGCGCGCGCCGGCAAGTCGATCACCGGCATCTCCTACTCGGCGATGCGTCTGCTGCTGCAGTACGACTGGCCGGGCAACGTGCGCGAGTTGGAGGACGCCATGGGGCGTGCCGTGCGGATGGAGCAGACCGAGGTGCTGCAGGCCGGCAGCCTGCCGCCGCCGCTGTCGCCGATCGCCGCTGTCGGCGGCGGTCACGTGCGTGCGGCGCCGGGCGCCGCCGTGCCGGGCGCCGCCATGGCGCTCGAGGAGGCGGAGCGGCTGGCGCTGTCGCACGCGCTGCAGGCGGCGGGCCACAACGTGAAGCAGGCGGCGGAAGCGTTGGGCATAAGCCGTGCCACCCTGTACCGAAAGTTGAAGAAGCACGGCGTGATGCAGTGAGTGCACTTGCGTTGCCCTACAGCCGCACCGACGCGTTGAGGGTGAGGCTGTGCATCGGAGCGGTGCCGGCGGCGTCCCGGCGGGTAACCTCGGCGGCCACGTCGAACGCACCCGGGCTGAAACGGCTGCCCAGCCGCCACGTGCGGCGGTCGCGTTCGGTCAACTCGGCGCCGGCGTAGGGTACCACGCTGCCGCCTCCGGGCAGCTCCAGGCCGTATCCCAGTTGCGCGGCCACGCGGCCCGCCGGCGCCCCGGCGCTGTTGCTAGCAGCCAGGCCGGTCGCGTCGCGCAGCGACCAGAGCACTCCCGCGCCGCCGGGCGCGCCGTAGGAGGAGTTCACGGTCAGCGCCGGGCCGCGCCCCGCGGCGCCCGGGTCGAGATGCAGCGAACCACCGGCTCCCCATTCCCGGTAGCCGCGATCCTGGTGCGTCAGCAGCACCCGCCCGCTGGCCGCCAGCGTCAGCCCCCACGCGGGGTCGAACCAGCGCAGCGCGGCGGCCGTCTCCAGACCCGCCCCGGTCTCCGCGTCACCACCGTCGTGGCGTACGCCTATCTCCAGGGAGGGCATCAGCACGCGGCGCGCTCCGACGTCCAGGGCGGTAGAGCCCTCCGCCGACAACCGCAGCCGGCTCACGTGCGCCGCTACCGCCGGCAGCTCCGCGGTCGCTTCCGAGGTCATACGCAACAGGTAGCCATCCGTCTTCAGCGCAAGGCGGACACCGCTCCACTCGCCGTTCATCAGCTCCGCACGCCCCCCGAATGCCCCCAGCAGCATGCCGATGCCGGCCCGCTCAGCCTGGTTCGCTTCGCGCAGTTCCAGCGTGCCGATCCCGTAGCCAAGCACGCCCCACACCTGCACGCGCTCGTTCAGCGACAGTCGTCCGTACGGGTGCACGCTGGTCAACGCTGCCCGCAGATCACCTTCGCGTGCCGGGCGACCGTCGCCGCCCGGCGCCGCGGCGCCGCCCGGCACCGCGTAGCCGCCGGCACCGCCACTGTGCGCCACCGCCAGGCCGGCCAGCACCCCGCCGTGCTCGCGGTCGATTCCGAACGAGCCGGTCAGCACCTCGCCCTGCATCGACAGCCCTGCATCCCGGCCCTCGAAGAAGGTCGTGGCGCCGCGGCCCCAGGCCGTCCAGCGGGCGCCCGCGGCGTCGCCCGGCGGCACGGCGGTGACCTCCGGCGCCGCGCTCCGGGCAATCTCCAACTGAAACCCGCTCCCGGCCAGCAGCTCCCGGTCGCTGATGGTGCGGTGGGCGACGGCAACCGGGGCCGGCTGATCCGCCCCCTCCGCCGCTGGCTGCACGGCGTGCAGACGCTGGCCGGCAAGGGTCATGTACGAGCCGGCGCCGGCGCCGCCTTCCATCCTCGCCACTATCGAGTCCAGCACCTCACTGGCTGCCGTGCGCCCGAAGCGCGCCAGCCATGCCGCCGTCACCTGCCGGTCGTCATCCGCAATGGTCCCGGTGGCCCGTAGCACATCCGCCGCCATCCGTGCGTTGGTCGGTTCGCTCAGGTCGAGCATGAATGTCTCGTCCTTCTCCTGCCGGTTGTCGTCCAGCACCACGATGCGGATCGTCCGCTGCGTCTCCCCGGGCGCGAAAGTCAGCACGCCGCGCTCGCCGAGGTAGTCCTCGTCCACCGTCGCCGTTTGGTCCGCGGTGCTGCACGCAACGCTCACCGGCCGCCCGCTGGCCGCCTCCAGCGTTACCAGAAACGCGATCTCGCCGCTGCTCTCGACCGCGCGCGCATCGGCGATCGTCAGCGCCGGGGTCTCGTCGTCGTCGACGATCGTCCCGGTGGCGGCGCCGCCGGGGGACTCTATCCGCGCGTGCACCGGGTCGCTCAGCCGTACCAGGAAGGTCTCGTCCGACTCGTCCAGCCGGTCGTCCAGGACATCTACCCGGATCGTCTGCCGGGTCTGTCCGGGTGCGAAGGTCACGGTGCCGGCGGTAACCGCGGTGTAATCGGCGGCCGCCGCCGCCGTGCCGTCGGCGGTCATCCACGCCACCGTCACCGGCTGCTCGGTCGCCGCGCCGAGCCGCACGGTGAACGCCATGACGCCGCTGCCCTCACGCGCGCTCGCATCCGCGATGCTCACCCGCGGCGGTGGCGGTGGCGGTGGGGGTGGCGGAGGCGGCGGGTCATTGCGCTCGGTCCCGCCCGCCGGATTCACTTTGGCTGCGCTCACTTCGTCGTCGGCGATCGTCAGCGTCCGGTCCGCCGGGGCCGTCACGCCGACGCTGTTGGTGGCGGTCGCCGACACCGTCACCTGCTTGTCCGCCGCGTTCACGGCGTTGTCCACCGCCGCGATGGTCACCGTGCCGGTGCTGGTCGTGCTGCCCGCGGCGATCGTCAGGGTGCTGCCGTTCAGCGTGTAGTCGCCGCCCGCCGCCGGCGCCACCGGCGTCACGGTCACCGTGACCGTGGTCTCGGCAGCGGAGCCGTGGTCGAGGGTTGCCGTCACCGTCGTCTCGCCGCCGCGCTCGCTGATCGACGGCGCACCAAGCGTCAGGGTCACCGTCGGGGGGGCCTCATCGTCGGTGATCGCCACCGTCGTACCGGTCACCGCCAAGTCCGCCGTGCCGCTCACCGCGACCGTCTCGCCACCCTCCGACAACCTGTCGTCCACCGGCTGCAGCGTGAACGACCCGGTCGCGCTCGTCGCTTGCGCGTCGATGGTCAGCGTGAAGTCCGCCACCGCCGCGTAGTCCGCGGCCGTGGCCGTCTCCGGAGCGACGGAGACCGTCACCTCGGTGGCGGTCGCGCGGGGCGCGGCGTTCAGCGTCGCGGTCACGGTCACCTCCCGGCCGCCGGCGCCCACGTCCTCGGCCACCGCCTCCGGCTGCACCGCCAGCACCACCGTGGTGGACGGCGATTCGTCGTCGGTAACCTCGACCGAAACGTCCGCCGCGGCCACGCTGTTGGCGCCGTAGTCCCCGCCGCTTACCGTGTGCTGCACCGTCCCCACGTCCTGCACGTCGTCCGCGTCCTCCGCTGCCCGTACCTCCACCGTCTGCGCGTCGCGCCAGTCGCCGGCCGTGAAGGTCAGCGTCGCCTCGTCCACGGTCAGGTCCGCGTCCGTCCCCGGCGCGAACGCCACGCCGATCGTCACGTCCGCCGTCGGCTGCGAGTCCAGCACCACCGTGTAGGTCGCGCTGCCGCCTTCCCCGAACGCCAGCGTGCTCTCCGATACCGTCACGCCACGGGTGTCGTCGTCGGTGATCGTCAGCGTCCGATCCGCCGGCGCCGCCACGCCTACGCCGCTCGCCGTGGCCGACACCGTCACCTCCTTGTCGTCCGCGTCGACGTCGTTGTTTACCGCGGCGATGGTTACCGTGCCGGTGCTGGTCGTACTCCCCGCCGGGATCGTCAGCGTCGTGCCGCTTTGCGTGAAGTCGTCGTCGGTTGCCGGTGATACCGGCGTTGCGCTTACGGTGATCGTGGTGTCGACGCTGGAGGTGCGGCTCAACACCGCCGTTACCGTCGTCTCGCCGCCGTCCTCGCCGATGGTCCCGGCACTGAGCTTCAGCGTCGGGGTCAGCAGGCTGCCCGCCGGCGCGGTCGACCCACTCACCTTGATCAACAGCACGCTGGCCCCGTTGCTGAACTGGAAGTTGGGACGGGCTCGATAGTGGTGTCGGTCCGCAATGCTCCAGTCCGCCATGCCGCCGGCATCCTCCCCGCCGGACGAGGCGCGGTCGATGGCAGTCCCGTCCACGGCCGTAGCGTCACCGGAATGGGTGACGTGCACGTAGTAGGTAGTGCCTGGTGCGAGCACCGTGTTCGGTGGCGCGGTGAAGCGGTGCACCGCTCTGCCCGAGAACCCGGCGGGGTTACTCAGGCCGAACAGCTTGCGTCCGGGTTTGCCGCCGCTGTCGGACCACAGGGACACGACCACGGAGTCGCCGCCCCGTACGTCGTCGAAGTCGATCGCCACGTGCGCCAGGACGTAGCCGTCGCCGGCCGTACCGGTGGTGAACCCCTGCGCCTGCTCGGGGGTCCCCCGGAGGTTGACCGACGATGACGGCGGGGTCTGTTGGAGGTTGCTGACAAGCTGAATCGCGGGGTCCGGCGGTACCGTGCTGCCATTGACGTTGATCATGACCTTGCCTGACCCCTCGGTGTAGCTGAAATGGGAATAGCGCTTCGAATGCCACTTGTCGAAGCCCCACCCCGGTGCGCCGCCTGCGTCTACCCCCGACGAAGAGCTGACGAGCTTGATCGACGTCGCCAATCGCTCCGCTTCACTGCCGGCGTGAGCCATGTGCAGGTGGTAGGAGGTCCTTGGCGCAAGCACCGTGTTCGATGGCGCCGCGAACCGGTGCATCCCGGCCCCGGAGAACCCGGAGGGGTTGGTCAGGTCGAACAGCTTGGTTCCCGGTTTGCCGCCGCTGTCGGACCACAACGACACCGTGACGGAACCGCCGCCCTCTACCGCGTTGAAGCCGACCTCGATGTTCGCGAGGGCATAGCCCTTGAGGTTAGGCCCGGTCGTGAACCCCTGCGCCCGTTCAGGGCTCTGGAAGTTCACCGAAGATCGCCGGGGCTGGCCGACGTTGCTCAGGAGGGCGACCGTGGACTCCGTGTCCTGCGCCGCCGCCGGCGCCAGTGCCAGGGCGGCAAGCAGCACCGCGACCAGGAGCGGGACCTGCTTCGTCGCCGCCCGCCGCCGGCTCCCGCGGGGTGAGGCCTGTGGCCGTGCCAGTCGCGCGGCCGGGTGGAACTGCGTCTCATGAATATCACTCATACTGATATAGATGGGTAATATCAGCCATAGTGATACGTCAACCCCTCCTGCGACTTTTTGCACCGGGCACCAGCGGCGTGCGCTCGTCCGGCGTTGGCCGGGCACGTCGGCGTGCTCGTGGTGCCGTGGTGCCTGCCTGGTGCCTGCCGGTGCGTGTTGGATTCTTCCCCGCGATCGATTACAGTGGTTTGCATGGTCGGCGGTCGTATGTCGGAGCGGCGCAGGCAGCTTGGGATCAAGCAGGCTGACCTTGCCGTGGCGATGGGCGTCAACCAGTCGATGATCTCGATGATCGAGACGGGTCAGAACACGCCGTCATTCACGCGTGCCATCCGGGCCGCGCGCGTACTTCGCACTTCCCTCGACTACCTCGCCGGGCTTACCGACGACCCGCGCCCGGCCGAGGACATGAGCCGCATGCTGACGGAGATCGACCGCAACACCATCGCCGTCGGGGGCCTCGCCGCCGCCGGCAATCCGATGACCATAGAGGGCGACGCACGGCGCCCGCCGGCACGCCCCGAGGACGGACGGTGAGGCTGCTCGCCTCGCGGGAGTGGCAACTCCGGCACAGCATCGACCTCGACCAGTGCGAGATGCTGCAGATCGCCGGAGACTCGATGCACCCCACGCTGCCGGACGGCAGCGAGATCCTGGTCGACCGCAGCCGCCGGCACCTTGAGTGCTGCCGGATTTACGCGTTCAGAACCGCCACTCGCGTCATCGTGAAACGGCTCGATCTCCGCGGCGGCGCCTGGTTCCTGGTCAGTGACAACACGCGCTACCCAACCCTGCCCCTGCACCCGTTCTTTCGGCTCATCGGCGAAGTCCGCTGGTCCTCCCGCGTACTGTGAGTGTCTCCATGGATGGTGCGGCCACCGGCCCGGTCGGCCGGGACGCGAACGAAGCGGCGATCGGCGACCGGCACAGCGGCATCACCGCCGGACCTCGCGGGCCGTTGCTGGTCCAGGACTGGCAACTGTTCGAGCAGCACGCGCACTTCAACCGCGAGCGGATTCCCGAGCGCGTCGTGTACGCCAAGGGTTCGGGCGCCTACGGCACCCTGACCATCACCAACGACATCACGCGCTACAGCCGGGCCGGCGCCTTCGCGGAGGTGGGCAAGCAGACCACGTGCTTCTGGCGATTCTCCACGGTGGCCGGCGAGCGCGGCGCCGCCGATGGCGAGCGCGACATGCGCGGCTTCGCCATGAAGTACTACACCGACGCGGGCATCTGGGACCTGGTCGGCAACAACACCCCGGTGCACTTCGTGCGTGACCCCTACAAGTTCCCGGACTTCCTCCGCACCCAGAAGCGCGATCCGCGCACCAACATGCGCAGCACGGCCGCAATGTGGGACTTCTGGTCGCGGTCGCCGGAGAGCCTGCACCAGGTCACGATCCTGTTCTCGGACCGCGGCCGACCCAGGTCATACCGGCACATGAACGGCTACGGCTCGCACACCTTCAGCCTGGTCAACGCCGACGCTCGGCGGGTGTGGTGCAAGTTCCACCTCAAGACCATGCAGGGCATCGAATCCCTGACCGACGAGGAGGGTGCGCGACTGGTCGGCCGCGACCGCGACAGCCACCAGCGCGACCTGTACCACGCGATCGAAAACGGTGACTGTCCGCGCTGGCGCATGTGCGTGCAGGTGATGACCGACGACCAGGCCGCCTCGTTGGCCTTCGACCCGTTCGACCTGACCAAGGTGTGGCCGCAGGGCGACTTCCCGCTGGTCGAGGTGGGCATCGTCGAGCTCAACCGCAACCCCGACAACTACTTCGCCGATGTGGAGCAGGCCGTCTTCTCCCCCGCCAACCAGGTACCGGGCATCGGCTACAGCCCCGACAAGGTGCTGCAGTTCCGGATCTTCGCGTACGCGGACGCACACCGCCACCGGCTCGGCGTCGACTACGAGACGCTGCCGGTGAATCGGGCCGCTGGTCGCATGCACACCTCGCACCGGGACGGCGCCACGCGCGCCGCCGGCACCGCGACCGACGAGCCGGACAGCCGCGGCGCCACGGCCGACGAGCACGGCGACCCGGGGCTGCCGCCGGTCTTCGAGGGCCGGGCGGACCGTTCCATCCAGCGCGCGGGCAACGACGACTACACTCAGCCGGGCAACCTGTTCCGCCTGATGACCCGGCAGCAGCAGGAGCGGCTGTTCACGAACCTCGGCCGCGCGATGGCCGGCGTGCCGGAGGAGATCCAGCGCCGCCAGGTCGGCCACTTCAGCAAGGCCGATCCCGCCTACGGGGCCGGCGTGGCGCGCGCCCTGGGGCTGCCCCTGGACCGGTAGGGCAGACGGGCGGGATCGGCTGACGACGATCCGATCCGGGGCCAGCGCGTCCAAACCGCGGCTGGCCGGCGAGCGCCGGGCCGCGGCATCGCCTTGGTCTACTCGGACTCGATCTCCTGCGACGCGTCCCGGAACACTTCCAGCTCGCCGATCACTTCGGCACCGTCACGCACCTCGGTGGCGGTGCGGTAGTACAGCCGCTGGTCCGGTTGGCGGTCGCCGGCGCCGGCGGCGGTGGTCAGCCGGAGGCCGCGGAGCGCGAACCCGCCCTCCACCTCGCCCGGCCGCGGCTCGCTGAAGCGTTCCCTGGTTCGCGCCGCCAGCTCGTCCGGCGTGAGGTTCTTCAACTCGTCGAGGGTCATATCCATCAGTGCCAGGTACGCCTTGTTGGCGTACATCAGCCGTCCCGTGCGATCCCGCATCGCCATGGCGTCACGGGTGGCGTTGAGCACGGCCTCCAGGCGGCGCTGGCTTCCGGCGAGCTGCCGCTGCTTCTCCGCCAGGTCCTGCTCCAGGTTCCACTTGCCGACCAGGGCCACGGTAATCTGCTGAATCTCCTCGTGCACGAACGGCTTCCTGATGTACAGCAGCTTGTGCAGCAGTTCCATGTCCTGGATGATCTCGGCAAGCGTCTTGTCGGTGTACGCGGTCATCATCACGACTTCGACGTCGCGATCCATCGTGCGTACCCGCCGGATCGTCTCGGGGCCGTCGATCCCCGCCGGCATCCTGATGTCGACGTACGCCACGGCAATGGGCTGACTCCACCTCCTGGCGTTCAGGATGATGTCGCAGGCCTGCTCGCCGCTGGTGGCGTGCAGCAACTCGAACGTGGGCGGAAACGGCGCCCGTTGCACGCCGTGCTCCGCGGTGCCGCCGGCGGTCGGCGGCAGGTACGAGGTGGACAGCATCTCGGTGAAGTCGTCGTGGATGTCCGGCTCGTCGTCGACGATCAGAACCCGTCTGTTGGGATACTGCGCGGCGCTCACGACCGCTCCCGCGCCGGGCCGTTCCGTCCGGCGCTCGCGGGGGCCGGCGGCGCGGCGACGAGCACCGATGAGAGAGGCAGCATGACGCGCATGGTCGTTCCCTTGCCGGCGCCGTCGCTCAGGGCCTGAATGCGGCCACCCGAACCGATAACGAAGTTCGCCACCGAGTGCAGACCGAGCCCGCTGCCGTTCCGTTTGGTGGTGTATCCGGGGGCGAACAGCAAGCTGGAATCCGTGCTTGGGATGCCGATGCCGTTGTCGGCAACCTCCAGGTTCAGGTACCGGTCGCCGGACCAGGCGCAGATGCGGATGCGGGGGGCCGGGGCGCGCCCGTCCGTGGCGCCGCGGTCGTCGATCGCCTCGACGGCATTCTTGATCAGGTTGACCAGCGCCTGGTGAAACCGGCTCTCGCGAATGCGAATCTCGCGCGGCGCCCCTCGGCAGTCGACGGTGGTGCGGACCCGAGCCCGGTCGAGCGACTCGCTCACCACCCGCACCGCGTTCCGCAGCGCTCCCTTCAGGTCGACGTTCGAGCGGTCCATGCCGGCGCTGTCGACCTCGCGCTGGGTGCGGATCACGTCGGCAATCCGCCACGCCCGGTTGCGCACCCGTTGGATGGTCTTCATCAGCGCACGGCCGCGCGTCTCGTAGTGTGCCGCGAGTGAGAGAATGGAGGGCAGGACTTGCCGGCCGCGCGCGTCGTCGCGGAGGAACTCCAGCCAGTGGTCGCGGTGCTCGTCGAGCACCGCGGCCAGCCCGGCCAGGGAGCGTTGCAGCGGGTCGTTCGCGAGCGTCCGGCGCAGCGTCTCCACGCCGGTGGTGACGCTGGTGATCGCATTACCGATGTTGTGCACAAGCGTATCGAGTACCTCCGACCGGCCCTCGGCGAACGCGTTGGTCAGCGCTTCTTCGGCGAATCTGCGTACCGTCACGTCGCGGAACACGATCACGCCGCCTCGGACGCCGCCGACGTCGTTGAGCAGCGGACGGGCGCTCACGCGCACGTATACGCCGTCGGGCCGGCCCGGGTTGCGGATGAACAGGTCCTCTTCGTCCACCGACTCGCGGCGCCGGATGGCACGCAGCAGCGGCAGGTCCTCGGAAGGCATGGGGGTTACACGGTCGGGATAGTAGGCGCCGTACCGCTGCGACCACTGCTCCTGTGGAGCGTCGGTGAGTCCCATGCCGACGATCTGCTCGGCGGCCGGGTTTACGTACAGAAACATGCCCTCGGCGTTGGCCACCACGATGCCATCGCTGATGCTCTTGAACGCGGCGTCGATCAACTCGTTCTGCTCGCGCAACTCCGCGAGCGTGTCGTGCAGTTGCGCGTCGCGCTCCCGGTGCCGAGTTACCTCGCGGATGACGAGCATCCCCCCGCGCGGACCGTCCGGATGGTCGCCGAGCGGCTTGGCCGTGACGTTGACGTAGGCACCCCCGGGGCGGTTCCTTCTGCGAACGAACATGTCGGCGGTTACCGCCTGCGTGCTGCGCAGCGCCTTTCTGAGCGGACCCTCCTCGAGATCGACCGGCGTCGTCCCGTCCACCTCGAACAGTTCGTACTCGTCGAGCCACCGGTCGGCGTCGGGATTCAGTATCGCGTCTCCGCACAGGAGCCGCGCGGCTGCGTTGGGGAACAGCGGCCTGCGCTCGCGATCGAAGAGGATCACGGCATCGTCGAGGCAGTCGAACCCGGACTCGAGTTGCCGGTTGAGCTCCTGCAGTCGGTCGAGCCGATGCCGCAGTGCGCGCCGTTCGGCGGTCAGCTCCCGCTCGCGGGCGCGTGCGGCGAGCGCCGTGCGGATGATCAGGTCCAGTTGCCGCCACTGCACGGGGCGCAGCACGTACCCGGACGGCCGGCTTGCCGCCTGCCGGTGCAGGTCGGGCGCGGCCGATTCGTCGCCGGCGGCGGAGTCGACGACGAACACGACCGGGATCGCAAGGCGGGCGCCGATCTGCGCGGCGGCGTCCGCCCCGGACACCTCCCCCTGGAGCGCGGCGTCGATCAGCACCAAGTCGGCTCCACCGGCGCCGGCGAGCGCGACCGCCTCCGTGCCGCAGGTTGCGACGCCGCACACCGCGTAGCCGAGGCCGCGAACGCCCTGCTCCAGGTGGTGTGCACGGTCCAGGCTCCGATCGACGATCAGTATGCTGGTCGTTGCCATTGGTCTGCTCGCGGCATACCATACACTGTGTCCGAAATGGCCCGTCAAGGCGGCTCCCGCCTGCTCCTGCCCGCCGTGCAAGCCAGGCGTGGCGCACGGCGGCACCCAGGCGGCGGACCGTGGCCCGCCGCCTGCCCCGCCTGTACCCGAAGCGGTGCGGCCGGAACCGGTTTACCGGCTCAGTTGAAGTAGCCGGACCCCTGCAGCGCCGCCTGCCACAGCTCGACGTAGCGGCCCACGCCGGCGCGCTCCAGCTCGTCCACGTAGGCGTCCCAAGTGGCGTCGTCGTGGATGTCGCGCCTGCCGGTGATGAACTCCGCGGCGCGCTGCATCACCAGGCCGTTGCGGCTGGTGATGGTCTCGGTCAAGTCGACCAGCTCTTCCTGATCCATGCCCTGGAAGATCACGTCCGGCGGGATGTGCTTCTCCACCCGGTAGGGCAGCATCAGGTCGCGCGTCGCCACCATCAGCCGCCACTCGACGCGGGTCGGATCGCCTTCCCACTCCGGCGGCATGGCGCTGTGCGCGTTCCACTCCCAGTTCCCGAGCGTGGTGCGCGACCAGCCGTCGTCATCCAGGTCCAGCGAGTAGACCGCGCTCTCCAGGCGGATGGTCTTGGCCGGTCCGCCGTCGCGCGTCACCCAGCCCAGCGTCTTCTCTTCCTCGGTGAGGTAGCGCCACTCCGATCCCTCCTGCAGGAAGTTGCGCGCCAGCAGCGCGTGCGCGATCGGGTCCTCGTAGAACCAGTCGACCATCTTGGCGATCATCGCCGGGTGCTCGGCGGCGCTGGTGATCACCGACTGCACGTTCACGGAAGGCGGATGGTAGCGCGTCTGCTGCAGCCCGCTGGGACCGCGCAGCGGCGGAATCGGCTTGAAGTCGGCGAAGCGCCCGGTGCCGCCGCCGTGGATGGTGAAGCGGCCGAACCAGCCGCCCTGGAACGATCCGACGATGGGATAGTCGGGATTCTCGGTGGTCTGCTTGGCCTCCTTCTCGGTCCACACGAACGACTCCTCGGCCAGCAGATCCTCGTCATGCAGCATGCGCAGGTACTTCAACCCGTCGCGCCACTCCTCGGTGTTGGCCACGAAGCGCACGTCGCTCGGCGAGCGCTCCAGGAGCGCCCCGTAGTTCAGGTCGTAGGGGTGCACGGTGTAGATCCAGGCGTTCATCAGGAACGAGATCGGATCGACGTTCCAGCCGGTGGTGGCGGACAGGAACGGGATCTCGTCCTGCTTGCCGTTGCCGTTGGGATCCTGGTCGCGGAACGCGCGCAGCATGTCGGCGAACTCGTCCGGGGTCTCCGGCGGCCACTTCAGGCCGAGTTGGTCGACCCACGGCTTGTAGACCCACATCTTGGTCGAGTACTGGCAGTGGAAGCAGCCCGCGGAAACGATCGGGAAGTAGTAGTTCTCCCCGTCCGGCATGGTGATGCGCTTGTGCACCTCCGGCACCTCGGCCAGCCGCGCGCTGAGGCCGGGCATGTGCTCGGCGATCAGGTCCTTGAGGCCGACGAAGGCCCCGGCGGCGCCCTGGTCGAACGCCTGCTGCACGGTGATCCGCGAGTGCGGAATCAGCACGTCGGGCAGGTCGCCGGAGGCGAGGATCAGGTTGTACTTCTCGACCGCCTCCTCCCACTCGATCATCTCCACCCAGTCGATGTGGATGTTGGTGAGCTCCTCGAACCACAGGGTGAACTTGGCGTCTTCCAGCGTGCCCGAGGCCAGCCGCTGATCGTAGGTGCCGATCACCGAGATGGTCTGCTTCTCCTGCACGATGGGATACTCGCCGGGCGCGCTCAGCTCCAGGCCGGCGGCGGCAACACCTTCCCCCTCTCCGCCGGCCACGGCCAGCATGGTTACCAGCGCCAACAGCGGCGCTGCCAAAAGCGTCTTCCTCATGGATACGCTCCTTTCGTTGTTGAATAACGACGTCGGGTGACACCCGACCCTCAATGTTCTCAAAAGAGTCCTCAAAGAATCATCCCTTGATCGCCCCGATCATGACGCCGCGCACGAAGTACTTCTGCACGAACGGGTAGGCGACCAGCACCGGCACCGTGGCGACCACGATCAGCGCGAACTGGATCAGCGCCTGCAGGTACTCGCGCTTGGTCATCTGCAGCAACTGCTCCTCGGTGATGTCGGCCATCAGGTCGTCGATCGCCGCCGACGAGTTCATGATCAGGATTTCGCGCAGCACGATCTGCAGCGGCACCAGCTTCTCGTCGCGCAGGTAGATCAGCGCGTTGAAGAACTGGTTCCAGTGCATCACCGCGTAGAACAGGGTGATCACGGCGATGATCGGCCCCGACACCGGCACCACGATCGCCCACAGCATGCGGGTGTTGGAAGCGCCGTCCACCCACGCCGCCTCGTACAGCTCGTTGGGCACGTTGGCCTCCAGGAAGGTACGGGTGATGATCACGTTGATCACCACGATCGCCCACGGCACGATCATCACCGCGCGCGTGTCCAGCAGGCCGAGGCTGCGGATCAGCAGGTAGGTGGGAATCAGCCCGCCCTGGAAAAACATGGTGAAGGCGAACAGGAACATCAGCAGGCTGCGCCCCACGAAGTCGCGGCGCGACAGCGGGTAGGCGACCAGCATGGTCATCAGCAGGTTGTAGACGGTCCCGAACACGGTGTAGAAGGCGGTGTTGCCGTAGCCCACCCAGAGCTGCCTGAACTCGAACACCGCCTGGTAGCCCTCCAGCGAGGGCTTGCGCGGCAGCAGCCAGACGCGCCCCGCCAGCACCTCGTTGGCATCGGAGAAGGAGGAGCTGACGATGTAGATCAGGGGGTAGACGACGATGATGAACAGCAGCGTCATCAGCGTCCCGTTGATCAGGTAGAACAGGCGGTCCTCGCGCGCGTGGCGGATCCCCGAAGGACGCCGGGCGGCCCGCGGGCGCCGCGGCAGGGCCTTCACCACAGGCTGGTCTCGCTCATCCGCTTGGAGATGCGGTTCACCGTCAGCAGCAGCAGGAACGCCAGCGCGTTCTTGAACAGCCCGATGGCGGTGGCGTAGGAGAAGTTGGGGCTGCGCGACCTCAGGCCCACCTTGTAGACGTAGGTGTCCACCACCTCGGAGGCGCCGATGTTGAGTGGGTTCTGCATCAGGAACACCTTCTCGAAGCCGATGTTCAGGATCTGGCCGGAGCGCAGGATCAGCAGGATGATGATCACCGGCAGGATGCCGGGGATGTCGATGTGCCACATGCGGCGCCAGATGGTGGCGCCGTCCACCTTGGCCGACTCGTGCAGCTCGGGGTCCACCGCCGACAGCGCGGCCAGGAAGATGATCGCGCCCCAGCCCATGTTCTGCCAGATGCCGGTCCACACGTAGACGTGCGGGAACCAGGAGGCGTCGCCGAGGAAGTTGACCTCCTGCATGCCGAACTGCAGCAGGCCGACGTTGATCAGGCCGATGCGCTGCGAGAACAGCTTCATGATGATGCCCACCATCACCACCGTGGAGATGAAGTGGGGGGCGTAGGTCACCATCTGCACCGTCTTGCGGTAGCGCGCCCAGGGGGCGTAGTGCAGGATCAGCGCCAGGACGATGGGAATCGGGAACCCGAACACCAGGTCGTAGGCGTTCAGGTAGAACGTGTTCCACATGATCTCGCGGAACTTGAACGACTCGAAGAAGCGGATGAAGTGAACGAAGCCGACCCAGTCGCTGCCCAGGATGCCGCGCGCCGGCACGAACCGCTTGAAGGCGATCACGTTGCCGTACATCGGCAGGTACATGAAAACGACCAGCCACGCCACGGGGAGCAGTACCATCAGGTACATCTCCCAGTTGCGGCTGATGTTGCGCCAGGTCCAGCGGCGGCTGGCGGGCAGTTCGGCGGAACGCGGTGCCGATTGTACCAGTGGCTCAGACATGGGGGCTGCGGCCCGGCTCCGTGGCGGGTGCTATCGGCCCGAGCCGTGGCCGCCGAGTCGCCGGGCGCCCATTATCGACGGCGCCTTTCAGCGCTGTCAACAAACCCGCGCCGGCCCGCAGGGCCGTCTCACGCTGAAAGACTCATGATCTGACTGGGGGGTCTGGCTATTTC